>CAIVQI010000228.1 GCA_903908015.1 uncultured Bacteroidota bacterium | reverse complement strand
TTACGACAATAAAAAACGCTCCAAGATTTAACTTGAAGCGTTCGTGAATGATATAAACCAAATTTCAGAATCAACCTCTCATGATACGCAACGTTCCTTTAAGTTGTTGTTGCTGTCCATCTTCCGTAATGACCAATTCGTAGAAGTAACTTCCAGATTCCAGATTGTCTCCGTTCCAATTGTTTTGGTAGTCATTAGACTCAAAAACTTTTTGTCCCCAACGGTTAAAAACGCGCAGGATAGCACCTGGATAGTAGTCGAGATTCTCAATAACAAGTACATCATTGATGTTATCTCCATTGGGTGTTATTACATTGGGTATCTCAACAGGTCTTGACGGCATCTCGAAATCAATGGGGTTAGAGTACGAGCGCAGTGTACCATCAGGTGAAATAGTACGGATGCGCACTGCATATTTACCCTTCGGACGCGGGCGCTCATAACGAATCGTTGTGTCCGTTGTGGGTCCAGATACAACAATCCAACCCTGATCGGGGTTCTTATAATCGAACCACTGAACAATATATTCGGCAGCAGACCAACCATTATACGAAGTCCATGATAAATCTACCACTCGGTTATCGGGCGAGGCTGTTGCGAAAGCCCCGTCTAATCTGATGGATGCGATGGTATTAGAGCGTCGTGTTTCATTGCCATCGGTCATACGCATATTCACATTGTAGCGAATTGGACCATCTTTTGGGTGCACCGGACTCGTATAATCGTAGAAGGACAAAATTGTGGAGTCAGACTCTTGATGCATTCTGGCAGAAATTGGCAGAATGTTTTCGCCCGGGGCAGCCCGGAATAAGTTATAAGCCAGAAAATAATTGTAATCGAAACTGTCTGGAGCCGTCCAATTTACACGAAGATGAGCGGGATTTAACGAATCAACGCTGACGTTGGTGAGGGTCATCGGTCGGTCATAGAAGAAACAATCCGATACATAGAAAAGCATTGTATCATATAGTGGCATAAACAAATCACACTGATTCCCAAGGGTATTTCCGTCTGATCCATTTCTGGACACCAAACTATAATATCCATTTTGGTCAAGGGGTTCAGCGAATACAAAGTCAATGTAGCGGGTCCTGTCCTGGGAGTCACATGAATCTGGACTGGCAGATTGAATTTGTATCAATTGCCCGTTGGGTCTGTATAAACGAAAGTCTGAACCGTCGCGAGCCACTGAAGCACATTGAACTCTTGAGCGCAGTTCAAGTTGATAGTTTAAGCTATCCCATGTACCGCAACCGCGGGCCACTGTATCGTATTTATAGGAAGGCGTAACATTATCACAAAATCTACCAACGCCCAAAATAACTTGAATGTCAATTTTAACATATCCAATCAGCGTACCTCCACGATACTCGTCGACCTTTAGGGCAAACAATGAGGTTTGCGGATTGGCCGATAGGAATGATAAGTTTCCATTGGTAGGGTTAATGTTGATGACACCACCAACTGCAATGGCAGGAAGTGCGGCGGAATAGTTAGGGGCGTAATTGACATTGGTATTATACGCTTGGAGCGCAGGAACTAAACTATAGACAATGGAATCACCATCAGGCTCACTCACATCAAAAATCACATTGATGGGTTCATTAATGCAATAAGCGGGGATAGACGCTCCTGCAAATGTTGCTGAGTTGTTGCCATTCGCCACATTATTGTTGAGGTAGGAGTCGACGAAAAAGTTTGTATTTAAAGCTCCTTGCAGCGTATTGCTGTTGTTCCGGCAACAATATCCAGTGTTTGCATTGTTCTGATTGCCCCAAGTAAAGTACCATTCATTGCAGGTAGTGTTTGTTGTGCTGAATGGAAGGGTTACGGTTCCTTCCCAGACGTATTTTCTTAATCCGTAACGTTGGCCGCCCTGACAAGTGCTAGGGTCTGTTACACAGGCCGTCGGGACCTCTTGCCCTGTACCTGGCAACCAGGTTACCGTTAAAGGAACGGGAGCTCCCCCGCAATTATTCCGATAAAACACAATGGAATTTGCGTTATTAAAAGGAATTTGATTCTGAATGCCCGAACAATCGTTGTAGAGGGTGAGCGTGATGATGTATTGGTTGGCTACTGTCGTCCTCCTGTACTGAATGCTTCCACCCGCTAAGTGTGTCGCATGGACATCATAGCCCATACCAACAATCAATAGAAACGCCAAAAGTAACCGCAGATATTTTGATTTCGTCTTCATCATTGAAATTTTTCTTGGCTAAAAGTAATTCGCAAAAAATTAAATAGAAATTAAACTGCGTCATCCATGTCAACGGACCACCCGCATGGCACCAGTTAGATCCGGTTTGCCTGGGATAGTTAATACATATATGTAGGTTCCTGCCTCCAAATCAGTCGGACTATAGTCGTTTTGATATGCCGCCTGTTCAAATACGATTTGTCCCCATCGATTAAATAATGTCAGGTAAGAATCTGGGAAATATTCGATTTCCTCGATGTGGAAGAAATCATTTACTCCATCGCCATTGGGCGTCACGACATTTTTTACAACAACGTCCCGCAATTTGATTTCAAAAGGAACATAATTGCTCCAGGCCTGAAAGGGATCCGAGGGATGGCGCGTCGTGACCCGCAACACATAAAAACCAGGTCGGATGGGTTTATCAAAGGAATAACTCGTATCGGAAGTTGTGCCAATGAGTTCTCCAACTCCTGTGTCTTGTGCTGTGGCTAGATACACATCATAAGTTGAAGACCATGGTTTGTAGGGCGACCAGGTGAGCAGGGCACGGCCGCGATTTCCGTCGGTTAAGGTTGCATCACCTCCACGCAACCAAATATTATTGGCTGAATCTCCGCGGGCGACCACATCTCCATAAATTTTCATACGCAACACAACCCGAAAATCACGGGTTTCATCTTTGGGCTCAAACTCCCGTACTACAACAGTGGTGTCGTATAGGCTATCAACCCGAACAATCTCTCGCCAAACGGTGCCACCCGGACGGTCATTCATATAGACCCTGTACATATCAAAATAAGCCGTATCAAAATTGGCGGGCATGTTCCAAGTGAGGTCAATCAATTGATTGTCGCGTGAAACGGTGGCGTTGCGCATGTGGATGGGCGTATTGTATTCATAACAACCCTGCACGCGAACAACAATGGTGTCGAATGGATCGGCTCCTGTTCCGCATTCTGCCAGGATGGCGTCACCATCACGTCCGTTACGAATCACTAGATGGTGATCCCCATTATAAATCAACTCTTGTCGCAATCTGATATGCAGACTATCAGTGCGACCGTTAGTACATACATAAAACACACTGTCAATCGGAATCAATGAACCCGAAGGGGTGTATAGGCGAAACTCGGAGCCCCCGACATCGACCGATGAGCAAAGTACAGTGCCTACCCGTACTTTGAGTACAATACTATCGGAAAAACACGGCACCTCAACCACAGTATATTTCCCTGAACGGTAGAGTTGGTTGATTTCGCTTGCATTAAGTGCCCGACTCCAAAAGCCGACTTCATCAATCCGACCGGTGAACCACTTTGGAGCAGCGGCGGTATGTCGGCCAATCGTATACCATGCTCCCTCGTTGATGCCTTGTGCAAATGAACTTGTTCCAATAAGATTGCCGTCGAGGTAAGTAGAAACCTGACCCGGCTCCCACACGGCCACCACATGGTACCAACGGCCCGTGTCACAAACTGATGTAGTGGAATATGTGCCGTCATGGTATCGCGCATCCAACCGATTGGTCGCGGCCTGATAGCCCAGTAAAATGCTGTTTCCAAATAAGTTTGCACTATCTGCATCAACTATGGCCTGTTCGCCCTGAATATCAGTAGTCCGAAACCAAGCAGAAACACTCATGCTCGGGGCTGTTAATCCGAAGGGCAGTTGAATGTAATCATCGGCCCCATCGAATTGATAAGCACTTCGTACGTATCCATTGCGGTCAGGTGCCAACAAAGCGCCATTCACTGTCCCGTCTCTTCCGTTTCCACTCTCGTCAGTGGCATCGCCACTAAAAGCATAATAGGCTTCAAGACCCTGGCCTAAGCTACTGAATCCAGCCGCTAAAGGTGTCGACTGAAAACCACCAAAGACATCGGCCTCACAAGCACCTACGGGGGTGAATAACCAACCCTCAGGAGCACTTGGCGTAACCACCCATTGGGTTGAGTTCCTTCCCGGAACAACATGAGCCACTGTTCCTGTTAGGTTGTGCAAGCCCAAAACTGCTGTACCCCCAGCCCAACTCGGGCATGGGGGCTTGTTTAGGATGTGAACTTCAATCGAATTATTGCATTCATTGATGACCACCTGAAATGTACCCAACAATTGAGTACAAGAAAACATAGGTAGGTTTTCGAAACTCACCACAAACTTGCGAAAAGGCGCCACACCGACGGTTTGGTAGCTGATGGTTCCATTCCCGTTCAAATTGGACCACCAATCCTGCCAAGGGCCCATGACACAATTTTTGGGAACAGTTGCCACGGCGCTTGGAATCGATGCGGAGGTGTAGGTATTGGGCTGCCCGCCTGTAAAGGACACCCAACCATTCGAACCGACCCAAGCACTGGAATACGTGACTCCATAATAGCAAAAGTCGAAACCTAATGGAAAGGGACCCGAAACACCATCATCAGCACCTGGGGTAAATGTGCCCGTTAGACTTTGGCCACCCCAGGGGGCGGGTGAATATGGAATAGAGGTGATGTTGTAGTTCTGTGAGAACGCGGGTATACTTCCAAACATGCACAACAACATTCCGAGTATCAATCTCATAGGGCTATTTTAAATTCAACGTGCCAAAAATAAACAAAGAGTACTTAAAAACTGAAATCAAAAGGGGATTTAAGCAAACTTTAATTAGGAATCAGCGTAACTTTGGCCCCGTGCAACACATAAGAAACTTCTGCATCATCGCCCATATTGATCACGGGAAAAGTACCCTCGCCGATCGTTTATTACAAATGACCCGAACGGTCGACTCCAGAGAACTTCAAGAACAAACACTTGACGATATGGATCTCGAAAGAGAACGGGGCATTACGATCAAGAGCCACGCCATCCAGATGAACTATTCTCAAGGGGGACAAAACTACGTGCTCAACTTGATCGATACGCCGGGCCACGTTGACTTTTCCTACGAAGTGTCGCGCGCCATAGCTTCTTGTGAGGGCGCCCTTTTGATTGTGGATGCTTCACAGGGAATAGAGGCCCAAACCATTTCTAATTTGTATTTGGCTTTGGAGCACGACCTCACTATTATTCCACTGCTCAACAAAATGGACCTGCCCGGTGCCAACCCGGATGAGGTTTCCGATCAGATCGTTGATCTTTTGGGGTGCGGTCGCGACGATATAATTCCTTGCAGCGGGAAAACAGGCTTGGGTGTGGATCAGGTATTAGAAGCCATAGTAGCCCGAATTCCTTCCCCAAAGGGAGATCCTAATGCACCCGCACAGGCGTTGATTTTCGATTCAGTTTACAACAATTACAGGGGGGTCGTGGCCTATTTTAGGGTTTTTAATGGCAAAATCCGTTCGGGTGAACGCGTCAAATTCATCAACACAGGCCGGGAGTATATCGCTGAAGAGGTGGGCATCCTCAAACTCAAACCCCAGCCCCGAGAAGAAGTACTCACAGGCGATGTGGGCTACATCATCAGCGGCATCAAATCCGCGAAAGAGGTTCAGGTGGGCGATACCATTACTGCCCTAGAGCGCCCCTCCACCGAGTCGATCAAGGGATTTGAAGTGGTGAAACCCATGGTTTTTGCCGGTATATATCCTGTGGAAACAGAAGATTACGAGGAACTCAGAGAGAGCATGGAAAAGCTTCAGCTCAATGATGCTTCTCTAGTTTTCGAACCAGAATCATCGGCCGCATTGGGGTTTGGCTTTCGATGCGGTTTCCTTGGAATGCTGCATATGGAAATTATCCAGGAACGGCTGGAGCGTGAGTTCGACATGACGGTGATCACTACAGTTCCCAACGTATCCTATTATTGTACCACCACCAAGGGCAAGAAATTAACGGTCAATAATCCGAGCGACCTCCCCGATCCCAGTACCATTGACTTCATTGAAGAGCCGTATATATCGGCTCAAATCATCACCAAATCAGAATTCATCGGGCCCATCATCGCCTTGTGCATGAACAAAAGAGGCATCATTAAAAACCAAATTTATCTGACCACGAATCGGGTAGAAATCACTTTTGATATGCCGTTGGGTGAGATTGTGTTTGACTTCTACGATCGATTGAAAACCATTTCCCGTGGCTATGCCAGTTTTGATTATCAGTTGACTGAGTACCGCCAATCGAAATTGGTTCGAATGGATATTCGCCTTAATTCAGAACCGGTTGACGCCTTATCGTCGCTCATCCATGCCGACAAAGCATACGAATTGGGCAAGAAGATGTGTGAGAAACTACGGGAACTACTCCCCCGCCAACAATTCGAAATTGCCATTCAGGCATCGATCGGGGCTAAAATCATCGCGCGTGAAACCATTAAGGCACTGCGCAAAGATGTTACAGCCAAATGCTATGGTGGGGATATCTCCCGCAAGCGGAAGCTTCTGGAAAAGCAGAAAAAAGGAAAGAAAAGAATGCGGCAGGTGGGTAACGTGGAGATCCCCCAAAATGCTTTTTTGGCCGTATTAAAGTTGGATTGATGTATACCCTGATCGACGGAAAAGCAACCGCTGCCCAGATCCATGCCGAACTCAGCATGGAGGTTCAAAACCGCTTGAACCAAGGTTTGCGCCGACCCCATTTGGCCGCTGTTTTGGTTGGCCATGATGGCGCTTCTCAAACCTACGTCAACAATAAGATCCTGGCCTGTGAACGGGTAGGATTCCGTTCTACCTTGATAAAAAGGGAGTCGACCATTAGAGAAGCGGAACTTTTGGAGCTTGTTCGGTCACTCAACCATGACCAAGAACTCGATGGTTTTATCGTCCAGCTGCCCTTGCCGGGCCACATCAATGCGGAGCGAATCAATGAGGCCATTGATCCTGCCAAGGATGTAGATGGATTTCACGCCATCAATCTGGGCCGGATGTTGTTGAATTTACCAGGATATCTTCCTGCAACCCCCGCTGGAGTGATAGAACTTTTGCGTCGCTACAACATCGAAACTGAAGGTAAAAATTGCGTTATCCTGGGTCGGAGCCATATTGTTGGCTCACCTTTAAGTGTGCTTTTGGCCCGGTCGGCGACGCCTGGTAATTGCACGGTAACGCTTTGCCACAGCAAAACACAAAATCTTATGGAGCACATTCAGCGGGCCGACATCCTCGTTGCCGCTTTGGGCAAGCCTGGCTTCGTGCGTGGCGAATGGATAAAGAAAGGTGCCGTGGTCGTCGACGTGGGCACTACCCGTGTTCCTGATGCCTCGCGCGCTTCTGGCTATAAACTTATGGGAGATGTGGATTTTGAATCTGTTGCGCCCCATTGCAGCGCCATCACTCCGGTTCCTGGGGGGGTCGGACCGATGACGATTTCCATGTTGCTGCGCAACACCCTTGATTCAGCAAACCAGCGCCACTATGGCGGATAAGGCAACAGATCCGCGCCATCATTTCATTGAAACTGGATCACTTCCTGTTATGGAGACATTCTACTCGCTCCAGGGCGAGGGTTCGAACCAAGGAAAGCCTGCATTTTTTGTGCGTCTTGGTGGATGCGATGTGGGATGTGTATGGTGTGATGTCAAGGAGTCATGGCCCACACACCTGCATCCAACGAAAACTACTGATGAAATTGCGCGTGAGATTCAACTTTCGGGTGCCCAAAATGTGGTGGTCACTGGTGGTGAACCCTCCTTATACGATTTGAACGGCCTCTGTCGTTCTTTACGGGCAATCAATGTGTCTATTTGGCTGGAAACAGCAGGTACAGGACCCATTCGGGGCGATTTCGACTGGATTTGTTTGTCACCCAAAAAATTCAAAGCGGTTTTGGAAGAAAACTATTTGTTGGCACACGAACTCAAGGTGGTGGTGTACAATAAATCGGATTTGGACTGGGCGTGTTTACAATCGGAACGGGTCGATGAATCTTGTGCGCTGTTTCTTCAACCCGAATGGAGCCGCGAACGAGCTTCTTTGGACCTCATCCTCCCCTTCTTGCTGGAAAACCCACGTTGGCGATTGTCGTTGCAGACACACAAATATTTGGGGGTACGATGAGATTCAAAGTGATACACTGTAGTGGTCTCAGGTTTGGTTTTTACAGACATCTAGGGATAATCCTTTCTCTGTATTTGCTCATCTCCCCTTTTGCCCCTCAATCATATTTGTTGGCGCAAACAACGCCTATTCCTGACAAGGCCAAGGAAATGTATCAAAAGGCGTTGAAACTACTTCAAGAGAAAGATTATAAAGCGGCCACAGAAGTTTTGGCGTCAACCATCAAAAAATATCCTGAATACGGCAAAGCACACCTCACCTTAGCCGAATTGTATTTACAGGCCAATCAGGTTGAGGAAGCCCGCCTGGCTTTCGAGTACATTCATCAAAGTGAACCCGAATTGTCATTTCGACCGCTTTGGCATTTGGCCAGGATGGCGCACAGGACCGAGGATTTTCAGGCAGCTTATGACTATTGGGGGCAACTACTAGAATACCCAAAACTACCCGAAGAGATCAAGCCTGAGGCCCAAAAAGGAAGGTCCGATGCACAGTTTGCCTTGGAGGCCATTAAAGCCCCAGTGGCATACGCGCCTGTTGGTCTGGGTCCCTTGGTGAATTCAAAAGACGATGAGTACATTCCATTGTTTAATGCAGATCAATCAGAACTGATCTTCACCCGTTTGGTTGACGGCCAACAAGAGGACCTGATGCATGCCCGGTTTGCGGCGGGGGAACCATTAGACACGGCCAGAACACTGCCAGCTCCCTTGAACAGCCCAGCCAACGAAGGAGGTCACACAATGAGTCAGGATGGCCGCTTAATCATATTCACTGCATGCAACCGAACAGGCGGTAAAGGAAGTTGTGACTTATACAGCAGTCGGTTCACCTCAAGTGGTTGGAGTGCCCCTGTAAATTTAGGTTCTCCAGTGAATACGCCCTACTGGGAATCGCAACCCAGTTTATCCTTTGATGGTAAAACACTTTACTTCACATCCAAACGACCAGGAGGTAGGGGCGGTACTGACATATGGATGAGTCGATGGCTACCCACCGAGGCTTGGAGCAGCCCGGTGCCCATGGATACCAATATCAATACATCGGGTGATGAGAAGTTCCCGTTTATCCATCCCGACGACCATACCCTCTACTTTACTTCCACAGGCCGCCCCGGAATGGGAAAGTCCGACCTGTTTGTGGCGCGCAGGCGTTCGCGTGATTCTTTCGGTAGCGCGACCAATCTGGGGTACCCCATCAATACTGTTGACGAAGAAAATGGCATTTTTGTTACGCGGGAAGGTCGGTTTGCCCTAATTAGCTCGGAAAAACCCGGTGGATTTGGGCGGGGCGACCTGTATCAGTTTGAATTACCCGTTTCTCACAGGCCATTTTTGGCCTCTTTCGTAGCCGGTTCTGTGGTTGATTCTCTCAGCGGTCGACCGCTCGAGGCCCAGGTGGAGATCATCCGCTTGTCGGATCAAGCCTCTGTATTTAAAGCCCAAACGCTTCCAACAGATGGCAGCTTTCTCACGAGTTTGCCGCGTAACGAACGCTACGCTTTGCAGGTTCAAAAGAATGGATACCTGTTTCACAGCCAACATTTTGATTTGAATACCGATACTGCCAATATGCGGTATTTGGTTCCCCTGTCCCCAATTCGGGTTGGACGTGAGGTGGTGCTTCAAAACGTATTTTTCGCCCCCAACGAATCCCTGCTGGATACAGTTTCAGGTGCCGAAATTCTCAAACTGGCAGAATTTCTGCGTCAGAATGTTGGCATTCGACTAGAAATTCAGGGTCATACTGATGATACTGGATCGGACATGGCCAATCTTGAGCTCTCGGGCAAACGTGCGAAAAGTGTATATGATGCCCTGCTTCTTCATGACATTGACCCAAACAGATTGCGTTACAAAGGATATGGTGAATCGCAGCCCATTTCCGATAATGGGACTCAGTCGGGCAAAAGCAAAAACAGACGAACCTCCTTTGTGGTCTTGCCCCATTAAAGCATGGCCTTTCTGATGCGCACCATACCTCCAATAACTTTGGTAATTCGCTCAATGCCAACATATTGGCACCATCCGACAGGGCTTTTGACGGATTGGGATGGGTTTCAATAAATAACCCATCGGCCCCGGCAGCCACTGCAGCCCGCGCAATGAGTGGAATCAACTCAGGCCTACCCCCTGTAACCCCTGCAACCTGATTCGGGATTTGCAAGGCATGCGTCACATCCATTAACACTGGAACGTTCAATTGCTGCATATCATGGATATTTCTAAAATCAACCACCAAATCCTGATAGCCAAAAGAATTTCCACGGTCTGTTAACCAAATTTTTGGGTTTCCTGTAGCCGCAACTTTTTCAACGGCGAACTGCATCGAAGCAGCCGATGAAAATTGGCCTTTTTTGATGTTCACCCCTCTACCTGTAGACCCGGCGGCCTGAAGCAGCTCTGTTTGACGGCATAAAAAAGCCGGTATTTGAAGTACATCTGCGACGTCAGCCGCAATGGCCGCCTCATGCGCTTCGTGAATATCGGTGAGAACGGGTACCGACAACTGCCTTCGCACCGCAGCAAGCGCTTGAAGACCGGCCTCATCGCCCGGACCCGTGTAGGAACGCAAACTGCTCCTGTTGGCCTTGCGATAAGACGCCTTGAAAATGTAGGGAATGTGTAGGCGTTCACAAACAGCCTTGACTTGCGCGGCAACTTCAAGGCATAAATCAGCTGATTCCGTGACACAAGGACCGGCAACCAAAAAGAAATTTTGATCATTCCTCTTTGAATGATCGGCCGACCAAAGTCTGTCGAGTGTAGCCAGATTCATATCACTTTCCACCGAAGCATTTATTGCTGTTCGCCGCGCTTGCCTCTACCCTTGGCCCAAAAACTCCACCATTTTAATTTGAGTACACCAAATGCGGCTTCTTTCACGATGCCCCTCGTCATTTTACTCTGACCGAGCGTGCGGTCAGTGAATATAATGGGGACTTCCTCAATCTTAAATCCATAAAACCAGACCTTGAACTTCATCTCGATTTGGAAAGCGTAGCCCACAAACTTAATGTTGTTCAGGTTGATGCTTTGCAGCACTTTTCGCCTGTAGCATTTGAAGCCTGCCGTGGCGTCATGTACAGGCATTCCGGTAATCAACTGAACGTAGCGGGACGCAAATACAGAGAGGAGCACGCGATTAAGAGGCCAATTCACCACATTGATTCCAGTGATATAACGAGAGCCCACTGCGAGATCGGCCCCAGAAAGACAAGCCATACGAAGTCGAGGCAAATCATTGGGGTTGTGTGAAAAATCGCAATCCATCTCAAAAATATACTCATAGGAACGGTCTAATGCCCATTTGAACGCAGCAATATAGGCGGTTCCCAACCCCTGCTTGCCCGATCGTTCAAGTAAATGCAGGCGGTTGTTGTATGATCCCATTTTGGCCTTCACCAATCCTGCAGTGCCATCGGGAGAGCCATCATCGACCACCAGCACATCAAAATCTGGAACAAGCGAGAACACCTGATCCAACATCGCTTCGATGTTTTCTTTTTCGTTGTAGGTGGGAATAACCACCAAAGAATCGGACGACAAAGCTTTTTTGTTTGGAAGTGCAATAATAAGTAGGTAGGCCGACAAATTCCCTCTATTTTTGGATGAATGTCGAGGAATCCACTCACCAACGGCGAATCCCTAGTACAGGATCAGCAAGAGCGCGAATTGGAGCGTTATCTGCGCCCACGCAGTTTCGATGATTTTACAGGTCAAAAAGAAATTTTGGCCAATCTTGGCGTTTTTGTACAAGCTGCACGAATGCGATCTGAGTCGCTCGATCACGTATTGCTTCATGGCCCACCCGGCTTGGGAAAAACGACATTGGCCCACATCATCGCCAATGAAATGGAGGCTGGAATTAAGATTTCCAGTGGACCTGTATTAGAAAAACCGGGAGATTTGGCGGGTCTTTTAACGGGACTCGATACGGGTGATGTCTTGTTTATTGATGAAATACACAGGTTGAGTCCGGTTGTTGAGGAGTATCTCTATTCGGCCATGGAAGATTATCGCATTGATATCATGATCGACAGTGGGCCAAACGCAAGAAGCGTGCAAATCACCCTCAACCCTTTTACCCTCATCGGGGCTACCACCAGATCTGGCCTGTTGACCTCCCCTTTAAGGGCACGTTTTGGTATTAATGCACGACTTGAATACTACGATGCTAAACTACTTACAACGATCGTGTTACGTTCGGCCGATATTCTGAAAGTACCCATCGAGGAACCCGGTGCTTTTGAAATAGCACGTCGGTCTCGAGGAACACCCAGAATTGCGAATGCACTGCTCAGACGCACACGTGATTTCGCACAGGTTAAAGGAAAAGGCATCATCACATCAGACATTGCAAAAATTGCCCTGGAGGCGCTTCATGTAGACCAACATGGATTGGATGAAATGGACAACCGCATTCTTCGAACGGTCGTTGAGAAGTTTAAAGGTGGTCCAGTGGGCCTCACAACGATTGCCACTGCTGTTGGCGAAGATCCTGGAACCATTGAGGAGGTCTATGAGCCATTTTTGATTCAGGAAGGTTATCTCAAACGCACACCCAGAGGCCGAGAGGCAACAGAAGCTGCCTATAAGCACCTCGGATTGACCCCCCCTGGTGTCATACCAGGCTTATTCTCATAATTCCAGGTGCTCTCGATTTCTATTGATTTGTATCCGGCGAAATCTGATCTCTCAGTACATCTCCAAAGTCGAAGACCCCAGTTTTTCCGACGATCCACTGAGCGGCACGCAATGCGCCTTCGGCGAAGGCATCCCGATCGAATGCTCGATGTTGCAGGCTAATGTCGTCACGATCAGATCGAAAAATCAATTGATGGGTGCCCACCACCCCATCCTGCCTGTGGGAAAGGATCGGTATATTTGCCGAAGAAAATCTATTCAATCGGGATGGGTCTAATTGAGCCGCCACGCGTTCCTTGAGGGTTAATGCCGTTCCACTTGGTGCGTCTTTTTTTTCAGTGTGGTGTATTTCTTCAATCTCAATCTTGTAGTTGTCCCAAGGCTTCATCCATTGCGTCATGCGTTCCGCGAATTCCCAGAACAGATGAACACCTATTGAGAAATTGGTGGCGCACAGCATGGCCCCTTTTTTAGTGCGACACAATTGAGCTAACTGATCATAATCGGCGTACCACCCGGTTGTGCCCACAACAACAGGTATGCCGCGTTCCAGGCAGGACTGAATATGACCCGTGGCTGCGGAGGGAGCAGAAAATTCTATGGCCACGTCCATATCGGGCAGATCTTCATTCAAAACAAAACCTTCAGGCCAGGTGGGTTGCTCCGGACTATGCCAGACCACCTCAAATCCCCGGTCTTTTGCCATTCGGTGGATGGCTTTACCCATTTTTCCATATCCCAACAGCCCTATTCTCAGCATTGGAGGATGATTATTTGTTACCATTTGATCTGGGTTCTGCGACATTTTGAAACGCTCAGTGATGGTCTATTGATCAAAAATGGTAAACAAAACCCAATTGCAGTCCCATACCCCCTCCAGGATAACCACTTGATGCAGCAAACCCGGAAGGCGGAACGACATCCCACCGCAGGCTCAGATCATCGCCTACAGTAAATGAACTTAAATGGGCATCAACGGCGGCATCGACAACCTGGAGTAGGTATGCGCCCAGGGTAAGAAGGATAAAAGTGTCACGGCCTTGTCGAAACGCATCTCGGTTGCTCTTTAACAAAGCACTGGTTTGTGTGAGCGCATATTCATCGATCGTTGTTGAATCGCCGTCGACCCTCACACGATAAGCATCACGATAGCGAATGTATTGTTTGTGGTAGGCTGATGCCTGCGCACCTGACAAACCAATCAGTCCATAGACCACGGGGATCTTCCAATAACTGCGGTTGTAGGCTTGGCCCCACCCGGGAATTAAGAGTGATTTGTGCGTGGCCTGCCTAACCCGTATGCGATAGAGTGAATCGGACGGTACTGTCGATAAATCCTGAGCAGCCATCGGACTGACATAGATCCAAGAGAGCAGCACAATCAAAAAGAGCCGGCCCATCACACCCATCACGCCTCCAGGAGCATATCAAGCAATCGATTTAAGTCAGATGGGTCGCTAAAGGGGATGCTAATTTCACCTCCGCCTTTGCCATTGACCTTGATCTGAACGGCCGATTCAAATTGTTGCTTCAATTGTTCTAGACTGATACGGTATTCGGAGGGCGTTATCGGCAACTTATCTGCTGTTTTCTTTCGGCTACTGCCCTCCTTCATGGATTTAACCAATGCCTCTAGTTGGCGAACACTCATTTTTTGGGCCAGGGCGCGGCGATAAACGTCCAACAAGACCTCTATCCGATCAAGACCCATAAGCGCTTTGGCATGTCCCATATCCAGTTTTCCGTCGCGTATGCCCGACTGAATCTCCGGTGGCAGCTTCAATAACCTCATGTAATTGGTGACTGTGCTCCGGTCCTTTCCGACGCGATCACCCAATTCCTCGTGGATGACCTGGCATTCTTCCTGGAGTCGACTCAAACTGATGGCGATTTCCATAGGATTGAGGTCGGCCCGTTGAATATTTTCGACCAAGGCCATTTCCAACATACTTTGGTGGGTGGCATCGATCACATACGCAGGAACCTCTTTCAGTCCTGCCAGTCGGGATGCCCTGAGCCTGCGCTCTCCAGAAATAAGCTGAAATTGGCCGGCAGCCAAACGGCGAACCGTGAGGGGCTGGATGACCCCATGAGTTTTTATGGATGCCGATAATTCCCTGAGGGCCTTTTCATCGAAATCGGTACGGGGTTGCAGCGGATTGGTTTCAATCTGCTGGACCGGAATCATGGAATTGGAGGTAGCCTGAACCATCAGATTTTCCGCATCGGATGCGGTCAATAATGCTCCCAATCCCCTGCCCAGGGCATTTCTTCGGTTTTGATTCATGTTCATGTCAATTCACTTGAGGATCCTGTTCGATGGCCACACGCGTGAGGTTGTTTTTTTGCAGAATCTCCCGTGCCAGATTCAGGTAGTTGATGGCACCCTTACTGGCCGCATCGTGCATGATGGCGGAACGGCCAAAACTTGGCGCCTCGCTTAATCGTATGTTCCGGTGTATGAGTGTATCGAAAGTGATGGCCGACAAATTTTGACGAACATCATCCACAATCTGGTTCGACAGCCTCAAACGAGGATCATACATGGTCAGCAATATCCCTTCAATCTGTAAATGCTCCTGGAATCGGTTCTGTACAATCTTGATGGTATTTAACAGTTTTCCCAGACCCTCCAGGGCAAAATACTCACATTGAACGGGGATCACCACAGAATCAGCGGCCGTTAACGCGTTGATGGTGATCAGTCCGAGCGATGGACTACAATCGATGATGACAAACTCATATTGCTCCCGCACATGCGCCAAAATCCTTTGCATGATGTACTCGCGGGCGGGCCGGTTGATGAGCTCAATTTCCGCACCCACCAAATCAATTGTCGCAGGAAGTAGATGTAGGTTCGGCACATCCGTTTCAATGATGTTGTTTTGGATGGGCACTTCATTCACCATGCATTCATACAAGCCCGTTTTCACCAAACGGGGATCAATGCCAATACCCGAAGTTGCGTTGGCCTGCGGATCTGCATCCACCAACAAGGTTCGGTATTCCAGGACCGCCAAACTGCTGGCCAGATTTATGGCTGTAGTTGTTTTGCCGACGCCCCCCTTTTGGTTGGCAATAGCTATTATTCGGGCCATATAGAGTCTGGAATGGGTTGAAATGTGTTTATTTAGCGGACATGAAGCAACCTACAAAATTAAGGCGCTATTCGAGAATCTCGACAGTTTTTGTAGGACTTTTTTATGCCATGTGGGTGTGGCCATCGTGCAACGCCCCCGATCATTCTATAGAAAAGCGCGTGTTTCGCTACAATCAGGAGGGCGGGATCAGTTCACTCGACCCGGCATTTGCCAGGGATCAAGCCAATATTCGTGCGGTCGCCCAGCTGTTCAGTACACTGGTTCGGGTCGATGAGAATTTGAAGGTTCAACCCCAGCTGGCCACCCATTGGGAAATAACAGACGAAGGTCGGTTGTATCGCTTTTTTCTACGGAGGGATGCTTACTTTCACGATGATCCTTGTTTTGAGGGAGCACTTGGCCGAAGGCTGACGGCTCATGATGTGGTATTTAGTTTGAATCGGCTGTGCGCGCCATCCTTAGCCTCACCAGGCGCCTGGATTTTTCAGGACAAAATGGCGAAACAAGCATTTTTTGCGCCAAACGACAGTGTATTTGAACTGCGCCTGATCCGGCCGTTTCCACCCATTCTTGGCATGTTGGGCATGGCCTATTGCAGCGTTGTTGCCCACGAAGCAGTTAACCGCTATGGCCGGTCGTTGGGTGTTCATCCCATCGGGACCGGACCATTTCGAATGGCCTATTACCGAACTGGTGATGGCCTGATCCTCCATAAGAATCCCCGCTACTTTGAATTCGAAAACGGGAATCGACTCCCTTGGCTGGAAGCCGTTCACATTAAGTTTTTGGCCGACAAGCAATCAGCCTTTCTTGCTTTCCTCAGGGGAGAATTGGAGTTTTTGAATGGCTTAGAGCCCGCATTTCGCGATGAGTTGCTGTTGAAAAACAACGACCTGCAACCAGAGTACAGGGAACGATTTACAGTTGTCTGTGCACCCTATCTGAATACCGAATACTTGGGAATACTCAGCGACAAGCGTTTGGGTGCCTGTCATCCTTCGTTGCAGGATCCTATGGTTCGAAAAGCCATATCCCTGGCCATAAACCGTGAAAAACTGGTGCGTTATCTGCGTGGTGGCGTGGGTATTCCGGCCTATGGCGGACTTATACCACCTGGTCTTCCCGGATCCATTGGAAGCGATGTTGAGGCCTTCATTGTAGGTTCATCCCGCTTGGGCCAAAAAGGAATCAATCTCAGGCCTTCTGATGCTGTTGACCAGGCCCGTCGGATTCTAAAAGAGAGCGGATACCCCGATGGCAGTATAAGATTTACACTGGCTACCAATCCATCTTATATGGACATGGCTGTATTCGTTCAAGAACAACTATCACAAATCGGCGTGGTGGTGGAACTCGAGGCGAGTCCGGGCCCAACCCTGCGCCAAATGATTAATAAAGGTGAGCGCGGTGTTTTTCGTGGCAGTTGGATTGCCGATTACCCTGATGCCGAAAATTATCTTGCATTGGGTTATTCCGGCTATGCCGCTCCCAACGGCCCCAACTATACCCGTTTTGCGCATCCTCAATTCGACGCTTGGTATGTACAAGCGCTGGAAACCACGGATGACGATGCCCGATATGCGCTTTATGAAAAAATGGACTCCTTATTGGTTGCGGAATCGCCTTTTATCGTTTTGTATTATGACCAGACTATGCGCTTAGCCCAGAAATATGTGCTTGGCCTGCCCGCACATCCCTTGGATCAGCTTGATCTGCGCAGGGTTCGCTACCAAAAACAATCTTGATGTTGAGCGGTCAGGAATGGAAGAATATCGTGCGGTTGGCTTGGCCAGTTGTATTGGGTCAATTGAGTCAGGTGGCCTTATCTGTTATCGACTCGATCATGATCGGACCACTTGGAGCGGACCACCTCGCCGCCGTGGCCTTATCATCAGGCCTGTTTTTTGTACCCATGGTGTGCGCCATGAGTCTGATGTTTGCCATCTCGCCGCTCACCTCCATGGCCAGAAGCGCTGGTGACGAACAATCACTTGAAAAGACCCTCAAGAATGGCATGATCATCGCTGGGGTGGTTGGGCTGTTTTTGGTGGGCACGATGTATCCATTGACCTATCTGTTACACTTTTTGGGACAACCCGACAGGGTGGTGGCATTGGCCCAGCCCTATCTTCAAATTTTGGTGTTTTCGATGCTCCCCATTATGCTGTTTCAAGGAATGAGGCAGTTCAGCGAAGGGCTTGAAATCATGTTTCCACCATTGGTTGTCGGCTTAATTATGATACCCCTCAATATTTTTGGTAATTGGCTCTTAATCTATGGAAACTGGGGATTTCCAAAGATGGGGCTCGAAGGGGCAGCGTGGGCCACCACCATGAGCAGACTGGTCTCGGCATTGATCATGTTCACTATTGTTGCCTATGGTTCGCGGCTGCGTTCATTCCGAATCCTTCAATGGCGCTTGTCTGATTTTTGTTACCAAACACTCAAGCGGATTCTTAGGCTCGGTTTACCGGGATCTCTTCAATACCTGGCCGAAACCTCTGCTTTTAGTTTAGCGGCCCTTATGATTGGCCATCTGGGAAGCGTATCGCTCGCTGCACATCAAATTGCCATCAATCTGGCCAGCATTAGTTTTATGGTTTCAATTGGCATTTCATCGGCCGGTGCCATCAGAATCGGCCAGGCCAGAGGACGGGGCGACCGGCAAGCTGCCCGAAGAACAGGATTCTCTGCACTGGCACTTTCCGCTGCATTTATGGCATTTTGTGGCATTATATTCTGGACACTCCGCTTTGAACTGCCCGCATTATACATCAACGATCCCGAAGTCATTCAGGTTGCCGCGCGATTGTTGATTATTGCGGCAGCTTTTCAGTTAGCGGATGGCATTCAAGCTGTAGGAGTTGGTTTGTTGCGGGGGATGGAGGATGTCAAAATGCCCACCCTTTACGTGCTCCTGGCCTATTGGCTGATCGCGCTTCCCCTCGCATGGATTCTTTCAAATGTTCTATCCTACGGGGT
The DNA here is from genome assembly GCA_903908015.1 of uncultured Bacteroidota bacterium. GTDB lineage: Bacteria > Bacteroidota > Bacteroidia > UBA7662 > UBA7662 > F1-60-MAGs140. The sequence continues at coordinate 223 of CAIVQI010000228.1, read as the reverse complement.
AGAGGGCATTTGGTCTGCCCTGGGCCTGGGCCTTGCTTGTTCTGCATTAATGCTAACGTTTCGCTTTCACCGAATTACATTGAACCAAGTTTGAACCAAGTTTGAACCAGGAATGAACCAAGTTTGAACCAGGTATGAACCAGGTATGAACCAGGAATGAACCAAGTTTGAACCAGGCAAGAATTCAGATTGAATCAAAATCGATTAAGGATATAATAAAGAT
>CAIVQI010000227.1 GCA_903908015.1 uncultured Bacteroidota bacterium | reverse complement strand
GGTACAGACCCTCTTTTCTGGGGTGGGCTCTTCCTGCGTCTTGTGCTGTTCGGGGTTATTGTTTTCCGAGGCATACCCCCCTTGGTCAGATGGTTTTTGCGCAAAAGCGATGTAGGGCCCTATACCTCGTACCTCCTGGTCTTGACCCTGGTTTTCGCAGGGAGTCTGGGAGCTGAATTGGCGGGGGTGGAGGGCATTATCGGGGCCTTTTTTACCGGTCTTGCCCTGAATCGACTCATCCCGCACGGTTCTCCCTTGATGCAGCGCATTGACTTTGCCGGAAATGCCCTGTTCATTCCCTTCTTTCTGATCAGTGTGGGGATGTTGGTGGATATCAAAGTCCTGTTTCGTGGACCCCAGGCGCTATGGATCGCCCTAGTGTTAAGCAGCGCGGCATTGCTGGGCAAATGGTTGGCCTCCCGAATCAGCGGGCTTTTGTTTCGCTACACGCCCTATCAGCGCAGGTTGCTTTTCGGACTTTCGACGGCCCATGCGGCGGCAACGGTTGCGGTGATCTTGATCGGTTACCAAATCGGTTTGGTCAACCTGGACGTGCTGAACGGAACCATAATTCTTGTGTTAATTACTTGCGTCGTGAGCTCCTTTGTGGTGGAACGTAATGCGCGCGTGATTGCGCAACAGATCAAACCTTCCAGCGACACGGAACAGGATATGGACGAGAACATCATGGTCGCCCTCTCCAATCCAGCGACCGCGTCCCCCTTGCTGGAACTCGCCATGTCCTGCCAGAATCCTGATCTCCCCGGGAATCTGTATGCGATAAGTATTGTTACTGATAACGATCCTGACTCATCGTCAACCCGCCGTGCGCGTCAAATCCTTCAAGACGCTGACCGCATGGCCGAGGCCAAGGGGCGGAATCTTGAGAAAATCCTACGGCATGATCTTAACATCGCTTCCGGCATTGTTTATGCCGCCCGCGAAAAGGAAAGCCATGAAATAATCCTTGGCTGGAACCCTGACCCTCAATTCTTGGAACGCTTCTGGGGTGGTGTTCTTCCTTCGATTCTCAAACACAGCAATCAGCAAGTCCTCATCCTGCGTGGCTCGGTATCCCTCAAGGAATTCAAAGGACTGAGCGTATGGGTTCCGACCCACTTGCCCTTGGAGCCCGGTTTTCTGTTGGCCCTCAAATCCATTCAACATATGCATCGATCCATGGGGGGCTCCCTGGATTGGTACCTCGATGAACAAGAAGAAGCGATGCTGCATCGTTTGCAAGCCGAAGGCCTAGCTCAAATTCCCGGCAATTTCAAGCGCCTCCCATCGCAAGCCATGAGCGTTGAATCCTTCTTGCCCTTATGTTCTTCGTCCGAACACCTGCCTCTGCTCATCTGCCCCAGGGAAGGCTCAATCTCCTACCATCCCGAATACGCTGACCTACCCAAACATCTAGGCAACTCCGCCCTCTTGATGCTTTATCCTTCGGTTCCTTCCATCGAGCCCTTGCAGCGCCTCAATAACATCGAAAACGCCTTGCCCGATGGCCTACGCCGTTCTATGGAACGCCTTCAAAGAGCGGCCGATGCCCTCAAGGAATGGCTGCCCGAGGTGTATACTAAAAAGAACACAATTTGATTTTTCCACATAGTGTTCTAGTATAGAAAATAATTTCTTTACATTTGTCGGTGGAGTTGATACCATAAACAAGGCGGAACCGAAAAGCCTTACGAGTAGGAAAACCTAAACCCCTTTTTTATGAAAAAGTTTTTTTCATTGATCATCGCTTGTCTTATGTTCACCGCAACAGGGTGGTCACAAGATCGCTTACCTGCGGCAGGAGATTATTCCATCAGCTTTAATGCGGCGCCTTTGCTCAATTATGCAGGAAACTTATTCTCATCCAGCGGGAACAACGAAATCAACATGGATTGGCAAAAAGAAAACGTCCTCATGGGGACTTATTTCAAGTCTGAAAACCTAGCCTATCGTGGCGGTTTGGGCTTAAACATGTCATCTTTTTCGGCCGGTGATTCGACAGACCCATCCACATC
>CAIVQI010000226.1 GCA_903908015.1 uncultured Bacteroidota bacterium | reverse complement strand
TGAATATTCAAAGGTATTCCCGCGGGCAAGGCTGTAAAGGGTGTTGCCGTACGGAACCTGAAATTGGGCAAGGCACGCGTACCATTCACCCAAACATCGACCGTATCGGCCGCGGCATCAGCACAGTTGTGAATAACCTGCACCATGGCAGACTGCTGCGCTGTGGCAATGGAAACAAAGAGGAGGGAGAAAACGGCAAGGGTAAAGTATTTTTTCATAAGGTATGAGTGTTTAAGAAAATAAAACACGAGTACGAATAAAATGTTTGTTTGTATAGATGAAAATACCCAGATATTCGTTTGAACCTAAATACCTGTCCTGATGAATACTCCGCGCTCAATCACTTTCATGAACATAGGATACCCCCTGAAAATTTCTATTTTCCTGCTTCTTGTATCGTCACTGGTCGATGCCAACCCCTCGGAACAACGCGTGACGGCAAAAGTGACCGCGGTCCAAGTGAGTTTAGATGGTGCGCTCATCACCCAATCAGCTGCCCTCAATCTAAAATCAGGCAGCAACCGGGTTGTGGTCGATGGACTGGCAGCTGATGCCGATTTATCGAGTCTTCGCATGGCCTTTACCCAAAAGGGAATTGGTCTATTGGGTTATCAATTGATTCCCCGGTTTCCACGCCAGCATGATCAAACGCCACTGATGCGTCAGTTGGGCGACAGCATCGATCAAATGAGGAGGCACTCCGAAGAAGAGCAAATCGAACGAGGTGTGCTGCAGCAAGAGAGAGACATGATTCTGGCCAACAAAAGCCTTGGCGGCGAAGGAAGCTTTAGCGTGGGGGAGCTCGAGAAGTTGGCGGATTTTTACCGTATACGTCTCAGCGGCATCGACAACAAAATTTTGCAATTGTCGCGCCAACAGCAAAAGTCGACCGAGAAAATACAGGCTGTACAGCGACTACTCGATAGCCTTTCCCAAGAATTTCCAGAACAAGTACAACAGCTTATATTGGAAATCAAGGCGCCCGAGAATGGTTCTACAAGTTTAAAAATAACCTATTTAAGCAGGTCGGCCCATTGGCAACCCGAATATGAACTGATCAGTCAGGGCGTAGCTTCAGCCATTCAACTGAAGGTCAGGGCGCGCGTTGTGCAACATTCGGGAATTGATTGGACCGATGTGAACTGGACCTTATCCACCGCACGGGCTCGTGGGCGCACAGAAAAACCAATCGCAGTGCCCTGGATCCTCAGGTTCATGCAACCCTTGGCCAGAAAAATGCATTCCTATGCGGCACCATCGTCAAGAAGCGATCAACCTACTGCGGCAGGTGAAGCACTTTCAACCGACTCCTACTTTGAGGCCACAGTATCCGCCGAGCGAACGGAGCAAACGCTCAATGTGCTTTTTCAAGGTAAGGAGCCGCTACGACTGCCCAGCGGAGCGGAACGCTTACTCGATTTAGAACACCGTGAACTAAATGCATCGTACAGACATGCTTTGGTTCCGCGACAAGATCCCCAGGCCTACCTGCTTGCCCGTGTGGTTGGGCTCACTGCTCTAAGCTACCTGCCCGGCCGTACTTTGTTGTACTTGGAGCAGGACCTCGTGGGCGAAACCACCCTCCATTTTCAACAGAGCAGCCACGACACTTTGGATGTATCGCTAGGGGTTGACCCACGCGTGACCGTACAATTCATTGCTGAACCACCAAAAATTTCTGAGAATGGCATCACCAATCGGGTAGAACGATCCTACAAATATAAATTGTCTGTACAAAATCGGCACAACCGACCCATACAAGTTCAGGTTGAAGATGCCATCCCCCATTCCTCTCATGAAGACATTCAAGTGGTCGATGTCAAATTAGATGGCGCCCAAACTGAGGGAGAACTGGGATTGGTGCGCTGGTTGTTTGACTTAAGCGGCAATGGTGAAAAATCCGTCCAATATTCTTATTCCTTGCGTTATCCGCGCAACAAATTAGTGGGGCCATTGTAGCGACTGGCCCTTGAGCGAAGGATTCTATTTTATGGTTTGAAATTGCGCAAAAATGGCTTTGTTTTGCGCCGTGAATTCGAAAAACCAACCCATCATTGGACTGCTTCGCGAAGGTAAAAACCCGCCCGACAAGCGTGTTCCGTTATCCCCAGCCGCTTGCGCGCAACTCATGCAACTTTGGCCAGGCACGCGGATTGTCGTACAGCCCTCGCCCATTAGATGTTTTCCGGAAGCAGAATATTCAGAAGTAGGGTGTGAGATCAACGAGGATTTAAGCGCCTGTAATTTGTTGATGGGCGTTAAAGAGGTACAAATAGCTGACCTGATTCCGGGAAAAGTCCACCTTTTTTTTAGTCACGTTGCCAAGCGCCAACCCTACAACAAGGCCTTATTGCAAGCAGTACTTCAAAAGGGCATCACCCTACTCGATTATGAATTGTTGACCGACCAGGAGGGCCTGCGAACCGTCGCATTTGGACGCTTTGCGGGGATTGTGGGAGCGCACCATGGTCTCGCCGCATTCGGCAAAAGAAGTGGGGCATTTGAACTGCCTGGCGCCTGGCAAGTCAACCGTTTTAGCGATTTATTGTC
>CAIVQI010000225.1 GCA_903908015.1 uncultured Bacteroidota bacterium | reverse complement strand
TCAAAAGCGCGATATGGACAGGCTTTTGAATGCACCTCGTCAGTTTAGACCAAGTGGTGAGCTCGCTCAGGAGGTACAAAATGCCGTGGCGGCCCAAATTTCAACCCGTATTGCAGCATACGAACAAGCCCGTCTGAATCCTTAAAATGGAACGTGCAGGGCTACTTTTCAGGTTATTGAGCGTCTTATTGATGCTGTTTGCTGCCTGCGGTCGTCAGGCGAGCCCACCCCCGTCCACACAGCTACCAGGGCAAGTGACCCCCAAACCAATTTGGGTGCAGCAACGACCTGTTGAAATCGGTCAGTACATTGGAATCGGTGTGGCCCGTAAAAACCCCAACAGTCCGGGAGATCATCTTGAAGCGGCACGGAAACAGGCATTGTCCGACATAGCCATGCAAATAAAAGTTCGGGTGGATGCCAATTCCACCCAATCCCAGTTCGAGGACAAGCAGTCTTTTTCAGAGGAGTTTCGTTCGTTTACACGCACCATGGCCCAGGCCGAGTTGGAGGAATGCCAGCTGGTAGACACCTGGCAAAATGAACAGGAATATTGGGTTTATTATCGCTTGTCGCAAGAGGACTACCGCAGGGCACGTGCGCGGAAGATCCAGTTGGCGGTCGACCAGGCGCTGAGTCAATTGCAGTTGGCACGTCAATCGGCTCAACAATCCAACGTAGTGGCGGCTTATGATTATTGTCTGCGGGCACTCGACCGGCTCGCACCATTTTCAGGTGAGCGCTTGGTGTATGAAGAGGCCGGTGTCTCTCGATCCATGTTGACCGACATCGCTGAGCTGATGGTGCAGACGGCGCGTCAAACCCAAATTGAGTTTAGCGTCAAACAATGGCGAGTAAAAATGGCGCATGCACCTGATGACTTAGAGATTCGGGTTCGGAACTCTGGCGCAGGTGGTGGCGCGGTTTCGGGTTTTCCATTAAAGGTGAACTTTATTGGAATTGACAATCACAACGGCTGGGCATTGAACACAGATCAGGATGGGCGCATCCGCTTGAGGACAGGCGTAATTCCAACAACAGCCAACCGGTTGATGTCGCTCAAGGCGGAGATGAATCTGGAGGCTTTGTCACACGACGCACCCCATTGGCGCTGGTTGAGTCTGTTACCGCCAGCACAAAGGCCATCCGCTGAATTACCCATTGAAATCATTCCTGCAACTGTAGCCATAAAGATTTCAGCTACAGGTGATTTATCCGGGTGGTCAACGCCAGCAGTTGAACAGATCATCAGTACCCGATTGGGCAAAACTGGCTTGGTTGTCTGGGGTGGTCAAGGTCGACCCGATTTCCTGCTGGAGCTGCAGGTGGACTGTCGTTCCATTCAGGCGGGCAGCACACTTACCTCCGGCATTTTATCTGGAAGTATTCAGTTAACCGATGCTGCCAACGAGCTGCGCTTCCAACAAGGCCTCAACGAAGTGCGCAGTTCTGGTCCGGATGCTCCCTCCGCCTTGCGTGCTGCACAGAAAAGATTGCTAGAAAATATAGAATTTTCGGTTTTGCCCCGGATTTTGGAACGGATTTTGCAATACCAATCCGATTGAGCTGTATTTTAGAGGGATTTTTGTAAAACCCGTTATCAAACAATCGGTACAATCATATAGTCATTCAATAACCCCCCCAATTTTATGAGAAAATCTAATTTTTCACTCCTCTTTTTGGCTTCGGCCCTGTTCTTTCTGCCTGCGTGCAAAAGCAAGAAAGAAGTCCCTACTAAATTAATCACACCGGAGCAAGCCGGAGAGGTAGAGGTTAAGCTCTATTGTTCTGGTTCCGAGTACTTTAGCACCAAAGAAATCCTACGTGCCAATGCCGTTGGGGAGAGTATGGACCAGAACACATCCAAGAAGAAGGCACTCAACGAGGCCCGAACCCAACTGGCATCGTCGATCAACACCGTCCTGAAAGCCACGATCGACAACTACGTTAATTCTCGGGAATTCAACAACAAAGAGGAAATCCAGGAGCGCTTCGAAGGGCTCAGTCGCGAGGTAATCAACCAAGAGCTCTCAGGCACCCGAATTATCTGCGAAAAACTGACCAAAACCAGTCAGAACACCTACAAAACCTACTTGGCTCTGGAGTTGAGTGGCACAGACATGAT
>CAIVQI010000224.1 GCA_903908015.1 uncultured Bacteroidota bacterium | reverse complement strand
TTCTTTGATGCGCAGGGCTTCTGCCTCACCGAATTGGTTTTCGATGGAATCGAGCGTCGACAATTCCGTGGGGCCCATTTGGGGAAATTGGGGCAATGAAAGTTGCGCAAGGGATTTCAGATAGCGCAGCTCTACAATCAAGCGTTGACGGATGAGTGCGTATTCTGAGAAGAAGGGCGACAAGGCGGATGCACTGTTCCAATAGCGCCCATCAATCGGCGATAGCGCATGAAGGGGGGAGGAATTCTCTGGGGTTGCGTGCACCGGACGTACTTTTATTCGATTTTTGTAGTTTGGATGTGTAAAAATAGCAATCGACCGGCTTTGAATTGCCTCTTGAATTTTTGCTTCGCAGCAGTCATATTTTGTTGGACCGCTCCATGCCTCGCGCAGCCAAGGGCGGTGATGGTTTGGGAACTTCCGGCCTACATAGATGAGAATGGCGATACCATACCGGTTGTTTTCCTCCCTTCCATCACCATACGCAGCAAGCGTTTTTTCAAAAGTGCGCGCGATGAAAAGCGTTTCAATAAACTTTATCAGAATGTACGAAGGGTATATCCCTTGGCCAAAGAGGCGGGTAGGCGACTCACTGCGCTTGAGGAGCGTCTTAAAACCATTCCTGAGGCCAAACACCGGGCCTATACCAAGGCGTTGGAGGATTCTTTAAAAAAGGAGTACAAAAAGGAGCTGATGGCGCTAACCGTTACCCAGGGAAGGATTTTGATTAAGTTGGTTGATCGAGAGACTTCACGCAGTACTTATTCTATTGTGAAGGAGTTTCGGGGTAGTTTTGAAGCCTTTATGTGGCAAAGTTTGGCATCTTTATTTGGAAGCAACTTAAAATCGACCTATGACTCGGAAGAGGATCGCGACATCGAGATCATTATTAAAGACATTGAGGCTGAGGCATATCGCCCGCCCATGAAGTTGCGTCGGGCCACATCTCATTCCACCGCTCATTAAAATAAGATATAATCGATGAATCTACATCATCAAAACGACTTGGATATCCTGGCCATCGCGGCGCACCCCGACGATGCTGAATTGGGTTGCGGGGGAACTTTAATCCTTCAAAAGAAGTTGGGCCACAGGGTTGGGATTTTGGATCTTACCCGAGGTGAGTTGGGCAGTAGGGGTAGCGCAGATTTGCGTGCGAAGGAGGCCCGAGCGGCTGCTGATTTTATGGGCCTCGATTATCGGGAGCAGTTGGGTATGGCTGATGGCTTGTTCGAAGCGACGGAGCCTAATCTGCTTTCGGTTGTGCGGGCCATTCGCTTGACCCGACCGAGGGTCATTGTGGCCAATGCCCTTTCTGATCGGCATCCAGATCATGGAAGGGCAGCTCAGTTGGTGAGCCGAGCAGTTTTTATGTCTGGTTTAACAAAGTTTGAGAGTTTTGGGAATAACAATAGAAAGCAGGAAGCATTCAGGCCAGATGTTTTGTTGCACTACATCCAGGATCATTACCGCAAACCAGACTTGGTGGTCGATATCACTCCCTATTTTGAAGAGAAGTTGGAGGCTGTACGCTGCTATTCTTCACAGTTTTATGATCCTCAAAGCAAAGAGCCACAAACCCCTATTTCGGGCGCTGATTTCTTTCCTTTTCTCGAAGCCAGGGCGAGGGAAATGGGGCGTTTAATTGGCGTCAGTTTTGGGGAAGGATTTGAAATAGTTAAACCACTAAAAATTAACGATTTAAATAGTTTGATTTAAAGTAAATTCTAGCCTTTTTTCAAGGTAATATGGGTGATTTCGGGCCAAATGCCCAGTCGCCCTGGATAACCCAGAAACCCAAATCCACGGTTCACATACAGGTATTGTTTATCGAATTTATATAAACCTGCCCAGTGGGGATAGACCCATGAACTTGGACTCCATTTCACAAAGCCGGGAATCTCGATGCCGGCCTGCATTCCGTGTGTATGGCCACTAAGGGTGAGATCGATGTGTGGAAATTCGGGTTGTACAAGGTCTTCGAAATGTGAGGGATCATGACTCAGTAAAATCTGAAAGGTGTCGTGCGAAAGGCCTTGAGCGGCAGCGGTTAAATCACCATATTTGGGAAATCGACCCCTGGATCCCCAATTGTCGACACCAATAATCGCGATGCGGTCATCGTTTTTTACCAGAAATCGGTGTTCATTGCGCATCAAAGTCCAGCCGGCATCTTCCTGAATTTGGTGCATCAGATTCATGTTATCAGCCTTCGCCTGTGGATGATCCCATTGGTAGTAATCGCCGTAGTCGTGGTTACCTAATATGCTGAATACCCCTTTAGGTGCGCGAATTTGTTTCAGCATTGAAAGCCAGGGAAGCGCCTCATCACTTCGGTTGTTCACCAGATCGCCCGTAAAAACAACACAATCCGGGGATGTTTCCATCGCCATATCAATGCCGCGACGAACGTCCCTTTTGCTTCCAAAAGAGCCAAGGTGCATATCACTGAGTTGTAAGAGTGTAAATCCGTCGAAAGAGGTGGGTAGATGAGGGAAAGTGAGCGTCACCCGATGGAGGGTGTAGGCGTATGCACCGCGAATGGTGCCGTAAGTGAGACCCACCAGGGGTATGCTTGCCGTGATGAGTGCTGCCCTGCTTAAAAATTCGGAACGGGTAATTCCTGTGGTGGATTTGGGGTCGACAAAATCTATGGGTTCATGATCCCTTTCTACCGATGGGATGCTTTTGGATGCGTCGTTTTGAATATTTCTGGCGGATTTCAGTTGTCTTCGAACAAAATTATTGATCCAAACCAGAAGCCTACGCGCATCATCCAGGATCAGCCACGGAAGGGCGAGCAAACGCACAATAAACCCGATAAACAGGGTAGATACGACCAGGTTTTTGTTGGAGAGTGCGGCTGGGTGTTCGTAAAAGGTTAAAGAAACGCCGATCAGTGCATAAAGAAGCACACTCAATCCGATGTAGATGCGGCGAACAATTTTGCCTTTATCGCCATTAAAGAGGGTTTTGATGGCTTGAAAAAAATAAACATCGACCCCAATCCAAAACAACAGTACGACCAACAAGAAAATCCAGCGCATAAGTAAAGATTACCTTACTCAAACTCATTTGGGGCGAAAAAGTTCGTTAATGGCCAAGAGAAAGCGAAAAACCTGATTGCAGTATGCCTGATAAACCATAACCAATCCCAATAAAGCCCCCCCAATGATGGAGTTTTAGGCGCAAAATGAGCGGTGTGATTTGTGAACCCCAGCGATAGGCTTGTTGTTGGGTGCCTTGGGCTGAGCCAACACGCAATTGTGTATTTTGGTGCGCCATACCGACTCCGATTTGTCCACCTATCGACCATCGAAGTCGGTTCATGTATTTGGTTTCAGTCCAAGCCAACACCGACGCGTTTGTATGGTGTTGTTCGTCAAGTAGGGTGGCTACCAAATATTGTTGGGTAAAATGTTTTCGACAACCCATTTGAAGCCCATAAGACCAATGAAGTCCATTTCGACCGAGTCGAATGCCCCATGCAGCTGGGTAGCCTCCAACCAAAAAAGTTTCGCCGATGGCGCCGGTTTGCCAAAGTGATGTCCATTGGCTTCGCAGGTACGGGGCATCCATCCAGCCATGCCATACATCAATTTGCCATTTGGTTTGGCGGCAGATTCCAGTCCGATCAGGCCAATGGCATTTCCTATGCGTTGAATCGGTTCCTGGTACTTCTTCACCCGAAGGATGGGGTGTGCTTGCGTTAGACCCCCTGTGCACCACAAAGATTGCTGCTGAACCGGGCAACACTCCCGGGCGATTGCTGTTCCGGCCTGATTGCGGCAAAGATGCCCAACGAGATGCACATGCTGCCCAACCATAAATTGGGTTCAGCGCGGCCGGAAGGATTGTCCATGTCAGAACAACAAAAGCAAACATCCGAGAGGTGCCGTTCATTGGGTAAATTTACCACGAAAAAGAGCGCAATCTATGGGTACATTTGGCATGAAATCCACGTTTTTTCTTGTGTTATACGCATTTATTATCGCTTCTCAGGATGCTGAAAGTCGGCCTTCACCCATCCCCATGCATTCTTTTAATGGAATGCTGACCAAAGAACTGCCTGCGGAACCAGCCTATCGTGTTCGGTATTACGACCTACATGTGGAGATGGATACCATGTCGCTTGTGGTTCCACCTGGACGCAGCAGGGCGGTACTTCCCATTCGGGGCCGTGTCGGCATGCACCTTGAATGGCAAGGCAGTAGAAGAGATGGTCAAATCCATGCGGTCTGGCCAAAAATAGAATTTGACGCAGGCCAACAAATCGTGATCGATAGTGTGTTCATCGATGGACGGCCATGTCGGCACCAACGACGTGGCGGAAGGGTTTTTGTTGATGCTGCTTTATTGTCCGTGAGCACTCTTAACACTGCAATAAACCTTACAGCTTATTTTCATTCGGAGTTGATTCCCGCAGTCAATCCTCCTTGGGCAGATGGGGTGGTCGTGGCTACAGACAGCAATGAGCGTCCCTGGTTGGGCATGACCTGTCAAACTTCGGGGGCCTCCTCCTGGTGGCCGTGCATGGACCGGCGTACAGATGAACCAGATTCTGTTCGTTTGACTTTCGATCTGCCCGATCGGGGAGCAGTACTGGTGACCAACGGCCATCAATGGCCAGCAGAACCCCT
>CAIVQI010000223.1 GCA_903908015.1 uncultured Bacteroidota bacterium | reverse complement strand
CTAGCCAGCGGTAGGGATCCTCAACCACCACCCCGTGTAGGGTGTCGCGCTGGTTTGACTGACGGGTTTCGGGATAAGGAAGGGTTGCGCCGGAAGGCGATTTTTGTGCCATACTTGTTATGGGAAGCAAACAAAGAGCTAAAACGACAGTTAATTTCATATCAAAAATTTTTCAGGCAATATAGGCAAAAGCCATGCCTTGTTCAAAATGGTCATGGATTCCAATCATCGATTCCCGGATTTTGGGGCTAAAACCCATGATTTACCCCATGGAACCCGACCTTAAGTGCTGTGACATGTCGGCCTGCAAGCGAAAGGCCTCCGCTCCAGCCCGTAGCGCGAAATCATGTCCCGATGAGGCGTACAAGATGGATCTGGAGGCGTTCACCAGCATGCATGGACCCTTAGGCGTGGCTGCCGAAGCGTATACATCCGATAAGCTCCCTCCTTGTGCCCCAACGCCCGGGATCAGGAAAAAGTGCTGGGGTAATGCCGACCTCAATGCCTGCAGTTCATCGGTTCTGTTGGCACCCGCCACGAGCATCATTTGATCTGGATTTCCCCATTCTGCAGCTGCTTTGGCCATGGATAGATATAAGGGAACCCCTTGCTGATCGGTACGGTACTGAAAATCGGCAGCACTTGGGTTGGAGGTGAGGGCCAGGACAATCGCCCATTTATCGGGATAGGCCAGAAATGGAGCCACGGCATCGCGTCCCATGTAGGCATTGAGCGTGATGGCGTCAAAATTCATCACCTCAAAAAAAGCGCGTGCGTATTGCTCAGCGGTGTTTCCTATATCGCCCCGCTTGGCATCAGCGATGGTGAAGATGCCCTCCGGGATGTATTCCAGTGTTTCCTGCAATATGGCCCAGCCTTTTGGGCCCATGGCCTCATAAAATGCTACGTTAATTTTGTAGGCAACCGCATAGGCCTGGGTTGCGTCGATGATTTCTCGGTTAAAACGCAGCACATCCCGTTCGTTGGCCTGCATGCCCGCCGGCAAGCGCTGGGGATCGGTATCCAAACCCACACAGAGAAAACTCTGCTTTTCTTGAATCTTCAGGGATAGTTGCGCGTGGTTCATTCGGGATAGGTGGGTGGTTGCTGATGGATCAAACGAAGGCTATATTGAATCGGACTTGTGCTGGAGTTCAGAAGAACTGGCTTGATGCACGGAAATGGCCCGGGCTAATGCAGCGGCTAGCGCTTCAAAGTAAGGTTGATAAGGCGATTTTTGCCATTCCAGTGAATCGGCAACCGGCAAATCTCCTGCATGAGCCTGTTGCTCTGATTTTTCGCTATCCGCGTGAGGAGGACCATCAGTTTCGTGCGCCAGCAGAGGCAGTTGGGTGAGGAGGGGCACATTGAACGCTTCAGCCAAGGCCGAACCAGCTCCCTGTCCGAATAAGTAATACCTTTCATCGGGACGGCGTATGGGAGTAAACCAACTCATGTTCTCAACAATACCCAATAGGTTGATGCGCATCGATTCCATTTGGCACATGGCGGCTGCCTTTCGCGCATCAGCGAGTGCAAGATCGTGTGGGGTGGTCACCATAACGGCATAAGAATCGGGGAGAAGTTGGGCCAGTGTGAGGTGAACATCGCCCGTGCCAGGGGGCATATCAACAACGAGATAATCAACCGGGCCCCAATCGGTATCGGTCACCAATTGTTTGAGCGCATTTCCTGCCATGGGTCCGCGCCACACCAAAGGTTGCCCCGCATCCACAAGCATGCCGAGCGACAAAACAGCTACGCCTGCGCATTCGATGGGCCTCATTTTTTCATTCACTACGCCAGGTCTTTGGTTCAACAGCCGCCAGAGGGTAGGCTGACTCGGCCCATGAATATCGGCATCGAGCAGGGCAACCCGTGCACCCAAGTCAGAAAGTGAACGGGCCAAACCTGCCGCCACCGTGCTCTTCCCTACCCCACCCTTACCCGACAGCACTAAGATCACCGCCCCCAGTCCTTCTGGCCTTTGCAGTGAACCTTTTCGTTCCCATTGGCGCACATCCATTTTGATTTCAACCTGATAGCCCGGGAATTCCCGCTCGAGAGCAGTGCGGCAATCACGTTCCAACTGATCGCGCAAAGGACATGCGGGTGTGGTGAGGTATAGGGTGAATGAGATCCGATGGGCACCGACAAGCACTTCATCCACCATTTTCAAATAGACCAAATCCTTTTTGAGGTCGGGATCGGTGACAGTCGATAGCGCCTGAAGGACCTGATCAACTGTGGGAATGCTGATGCTCATCATGCAAAATTAAGGGTTTTAAAAGTGCTGCATGCGTGCTATTTTTACTTCATGTCGGATGCCCTATCGGTGAGTCAGTTCAACCAACTGGTGAAATCCTTGCTTGAAAACGCACCGTTTTTGCGTCAGGTTCGGTTGCATGGCGAGATTGCCCAGATAAACCGACAGTCGTCGGGCCACATCTACTTTACCCTCCGTGATGCTGAGTCGCAATTGCCTTGTGTGATGTGGCGCCTCCAGGCAGAGCGGTTGAATTTCACGCCCCGTACGGGCATGCGGGTGGTTCTCAGCGGTGGCATCGGTGTATACTTGCCTCGGGGTACTTATCAATTGACTGTTCACAGTATGGAGGAAGAAGGCGTAGGCGACCTCTATCGTGAATTTATTCGGCGCAAAAATCGCTTGGAGGCGGAGGGTTTATTCGAGGCAGCCCTTAAAAGGCCTATCCCCCGCTTCCCCGACTGGGTGGGTGTGGTGACCTCAGCCGAAGGTGCGGTGATCCACGATATTCGCAAGACCATCGCCCGGCGTTTTCCGGCCACGCAGATCCGCCTGGCTCCCAGTAAGGTCCAAGGAAGTGAGGCCTTGCCTGAACTCATTTCTGCGCTTGAAACACTGGATCGTGATCCGCACATTCAGGTCATCATTCTGGCCCGTGGAGGAGGCAGTTTGGAAGATCTCTGGAATTTCAATGAGGAAGCTTTGGTGCGCTGTGTAGCGGGCCTGGAGACCCCCGTCATTTCCGCCATTGGTCATGAGCGTGATTTCACCTTGTGCGATTTTGTGGCTGATTTGCGGGCACCCACGCCCACCGCTGCTGCCGAGCAGGTTTGTCCCGATCAACTTGACATTCGTCAATGGCTTGATGAGCAGTTGCTCGCAGCTGAGCAAAAAGCCAAAAACAGGATCCGACGTGAAAAGCAAATCGTTTCAGATTGGGCCATTCGCCTGCGTGAAATTCTGCGTGCGCGCATCAGACTGGCCTCCTCTGAACTTCAAGCAATGCAACGTCAAGCCGATGCGCTGCATCCTAAATCAATATTGGACCGTGGCTTCAGCATGACACTCCATGAGGGCAAGCGGCTTCGTCGTGTTTCTGATGTTTGCCAAGGGAATGTGCTGCAAACCATCCTGGCAGATGGCTCGATCGATTCACATGTTGATCGGGTGCAACAGAAAAAATAAGTCAGTAGGTCACATCCTCGCGGAGGCCACCAAATCCAGATTGGTGTAGCCTATGCCGAATACCTCGCTGAGGTATTTATTGGTGAGTTGTCCGTGGTAGCAGTAGACCCCGGCCCTCAGCCCCCTATCGAGCCACAAGTGCGTTTCCAGTCCGCCATGTTCGCCTGAATCGAGCAAAACACCACTCATGATGCTGCTGAGCGCCTCAGAAGCCGTGTTGGAAACCCGGGATGGAATATTGGGCACACAGTAGTGCGTGACGCCATACTTTCGAAAGACGGGATGGGTGTGGTTGGTGATTTCTGAGGTCTCGAAACACCCCCCCTGATCGATGCTCACATCGATGATGACGGACCCAGGCCTCATGGATTGTACCATTTCTTCGGACACCAACATTGGGGTTCTGCCGAGGGGGGCGTGTATGGCACCCACGGCCACATCGGCCAGTTTGAGTTCCATGGCGAGCGTGGTGGGTTCTACCAGAGAGGTGTACACGCGTTGGCCCAGGTTATTTTGCAGGCGACGCAGTCGACTGACACTGTGGTCGAATACCCGAACCTCACTGCCCAAACCCAATGCTGTGCGGGCTGCATATTCACCCACCGTTCCAGCGCCCAAAATGACCACACGGCTAGGAGGAATTCCGGTGATGCCACCCAAAAGCTTGCCTACACCCTCGCTGCTGTGGCTCAGGTATTCAGCGGCAATTAGAATGCAGCAGCTGCCGGCAATCTCACTCATGCTCCGCACCACGGGCAGTGCATCGGATCGGTCCCTTAAATATTCATAGGCTACCCCAACGATTCGTTTTTTGAGCAATTCTTTCAGATAATCCTCCTGCATCGTGGGCAAATGCAGTGCACCGAACAGAAATTGTCCGCCGGTGAGGTACTGCAATTCATTTGAGGGCACTGGACCCACTTTTAGAATCACAGGTGCTTTGTATGCCTCTGCACCATTGGAGGTGATTTGCGCACCCGCTTCAGCATAGGCATGATCGGTGTAATAACTGGCCGCGCCAGCGCCCGTTTCCACCAGTATGGTGTGGCCATTGTTGACCAAACGGCGAACGGCATGCGGACTTAAAGCAACTCTATTCTCCTGAAAGCCACGCTCACACGGAACCCCAATGGTCAGCGAGGCATGGGACTTACCCACCAAAAGCGGCTGCTCAAGGGCACTGATCCCCGTAGACGCTGATGATAAACGCTCATTCATTAACGACATAGTTTAATTTTAAGATTCGTTGGTCACACTCCAAAATAACCCATTCCAACCGAATATAAT
>CAIVQI010000222.1 GCA_903908015.1 uncultured Bacteroidota bacterium | reverse complement strand
TCCCCTCATTGCAGACATTCTGCAAATTGAACAGAAGGAAATAGAACGTATTTTGAGCAATCCATTGCCTTAATGCCAATGTGGTCGCTGGGATGTTAACAACCCGTATTGCCTCGGTCAACTGGTAGCAACATGGCGCTCAGTCAGCAGAGCTGGTAGCAACATGGCGCTCAGTCAGCAGAGCTGGTAGCAACATGACGCTCAGTCTGCAGTTCTGGTAGCAACATGGCGCTCAGTCTGCTGTTCTGGTAGCAGCATGGCGCTCAGTAGTCTGCAGCGCGGAGCGCAAGCATCAAGGGTCCTTAATGCGCAGCGGCGGCTTCACCCTCCTCGCCCAAGGTCTCACAATGCCATTGCGGTTCGATTTTACGGCGTGGTTTATTGCCCCCCTTGCCTTCAGACTTTTCCTTCAATAGTTCAGCAATAAGCCGTTGCCGCTCTCTTTCGCGGCTTGCTTGCGCCGCTTCGTCACGACCCAAATCAAAATAGGGGATACCCTCGATCATGGTGAGGAGTGGACGGGCATATATACTGAGGGGATGGGCGCTCCAAAGCACCAAATCGGCCTGTTTGCCGACCTCGATGCTGCCCACTTTGTGGTCAATGCGCAAAGCACGGGCTGGGTTGATGGTCACCGTTCTCAAGGCCTGTTCCTCGGTAAGTCCACCATACTTTATGGTCTTAGCTGCCTCCTGATTTAACCGACGGGCCATCTCAGCATCGTCGGAGTTGATGGCTACATTCACTCCCACACGCTGTAAAATGGCTGCGTTGTAGGGGATGGCATCGATGACTTCGTATTTATAGGCCCACCAATCGGCGAAACTACTGGCCGTTACCCCGTGGTTCTTCATCTTATCGGCCACCTTATAGCCTTCCAGAATATGCGTGAAGGTATTCACCTTAAAACCAAGGGAGTCGGCCACCTTCATGAGCATGTTGATTTCACTCTGCACATAGCTGTGGCAAGTGATGAAGCGCTCGGCACGCAGAATTTCCACTAAAGCATCGAGGGTGAGATCACGACGCGTGGTATGGGGTTGCGATTTCCGCCGCTCCTCATACTCTCTTGCCCTGAGAAACCCATCCATCATGACCTGTTCCACGCCCATACGGGTTTGCGGGAAGCGAACCACTTGTCGGTCGCCCCAATTGGCCTGTTTGACGTTTTCACCGAGTGCAAATTTGATGAAGCCGGGAGCATCGCGAAATTTCAGGGCATCTGGATGGGTAACCCCCCAGCGCATTTGCACGATGGCGCTTTGTCCACCAATTGAATTGGCCGATCCATGCAGTAGTTGAGCGGTGGTGACACCCCCTGCGAGCTGCCGGTAGATGTTCACGTCGTCGGGGTTGAGCACGTCGCCAATTCGGACTTCAGCGGTGATGCTCCGGGTGCCCTCATTCACCCCCCTGCTGATGGCGATATGGCTGTGCTCGTCGATGATGCCTGGGGTCAGGTGTAGGCCCTTTCCGTCGCGGACGCTGAATGCGACACCTTTGCCAAACAAACTTACCGGATCAGATGCACCAGTTTTTTGGATGGCCAGGATTTTGCCATCGCGCACGGCTACATCGGCTTCTTTGATCACCCCAGCCTCAGCGCTGGTCCAAACTGTGGCCCCTCTTATGAGGAGGTTAGCCTGTTGTGGGAGCGTCTCATGTCCTAAGTCGGCAAATGGATAACGCATGATTTCCGCTGGCAGGGTTGGGGTTGGCTTAGCCTTTTTGTTGGTGGTGTCGGCCTGGTGTGGACCTATGGAGTCGAATTCGAGTCTCCAGATACTGCCGTCGGGCAGCTCCATGCGTGCGTTTAGTCCCGCCACGCCATCCCGCCATGCACTCATGCGCAGCATTTGTGCGCTTCCGATGCTGCTGTCTTGAACCGACAAACTCAGAAAACCTTGTCGGTAGCGCAGTTTCATCGATACCGACTTGGCTGTATCGCTGCTGCGGAGTCCCGCTTCGTAGCTGGCACGACTTCCACCGAGCACGAGCTGCATCCCTTTTAGTTTCGCCACCACCTGAGTTGATGCGGAAGAGGGATTGTTTATGTCCTTACCCAAACCGTCAGCAGAGGACGGTTCTATCCGATTCAGCTGGTAGATGCCCCTCAGATCGACCTCTGCCTCTTCTTTGATGTTGTTGTAGGGTCTGCCCGTCGTCCATGTCTCAATGATTCGATTTTCAGGATCAAAGAGGGGGTGAGAACACACTATAATGTTCCCCAGATACCCCTTTTCGATTTTTCCCATCCACTGGTCGGCCCCAAAAAGTCGGGCAGGCGCCAGGGTTAGGGCCTCCAAAGCCGCCCCTGCTGGTAATCCACGTTCCACCGCCGTCCGCATGCGGGGCAACAACTCATCCGGTGATTTTAATCCCTTCCCAGTGATCGCGAAGGGAACACCAGCTCGATGTACGATTGCTGGGTTAGCGGGAGCCATTTCCCAGTGCAACATGGCCGTTAACGAGGCCTCGCGTGCGTCGAATGGATCTTGAACGTCGAGGGGCTCTGGAAAGCTCAGGGGCAGCAACAATGCCGCACCTGTGGCTTTGATCTCTTGAATATATTGATATTCTTCACCGGTTCCTGTGGCTATGAAGGGGAACCCAAATTCTTTGGCCATCGAGGCTACCCGCAACACATCATATTTTCGGGGGGTTTCGAACATCTTGGGAAGTGATGCGGTGCGCTGTACCGCGTCGAGCACCTGATCGTGCGCTTTGCCGATTGCAGCCTGCTGCGCATACCACTGCAGGTCATAGAGTGTTTGTCGCAGCAAAGCGATGCTGCCCATCAGTGAGGAGGGATAATCTTGTCGGCTACTGCCCTTGTCGAAGCTGTAGTGTGTACTGGCATCGGGCATCAGCACAACAGTTCCTTCAGGCCCTTCAGCGGTCGACACCCAGGCACCTGTGCCGCGCATAATCCCATCGTGGGGGTGGGTGAGTAGGGCCCCATATCCGGCTTTTCGCCACTTTTCTGCCTCCTCTGCCTTTACAACAAACAGCTCTGCAGCGTTTTGGTCGCCCCTGATGGCATCATTGGCATTCCACGCGCCCGCTCTTTCCGGCAGGAGCACTGGACCTTCTTCGCGGCGTGAACCCCTTGGGCTGCGTTGGTTTTTCAATGCCTCCATGCCATAATTGGCTGCGGGCTCTAGAAATGCAGGATACAGGTATTTTCCTTTGAGGTCCACAACACGCGCGTCTGCTGGTTTTGGAATTTGTTTGCCCACCGCTTCAATTCGTCCGTTTCGGATCAATACCACCCCTCCGTTGACGGTATCGCCGGCCGATTTGATAATTGTTGCCCCACTCAGGTACCAGGTAGCGGGTCGTGCATCCCGAACGCCATTGTAGGGGAAGTGGGGCTGGGCCTGTAAATGCCCTGAAATGATCAAGGTGACTAGGGTAACCAAGGTGTACAGGCTCAAAAACAACCCAGTTTGGATGCTCATTCTGCCTGTTGATTTTTTAAATGGATATGGGTGCGCCATGTGGTAAGGTGGTAGATATTTGCAGTTCGCCTGTTGCGATTGCCAACCAACAAAAATGATAAAAAAAAGCCTATGTATACTGGTCTTCTTCACACACATACCCTGGTAGTTTCACTATTCTTGCTGATATACCTCATCAAAACTGTATTGTTATGGGCAAAGCCCAGCTTACTTGAACCATTCATCCGAAAAACACGCATCCTGGAGATCGTTGTGAGCACCTTATTTCTATTGACAGGTATTGTAATGGCGCTTCAAACCCCATCTGTTCACGTTGGCGCTTGGTTTTGGGTGAAATTAATCGCAGTTTTCGCTGCCATTCCTCTGGCGGTCATCGGATTTCGCAAGGCCAACAAGGGCATGGCATTGTTGTCGCTCCTGCTCATCATTTATGCCTGGGGTGTATCCGAGACCCGGAGTCCACGCATGAAGAAATCAGACTACTTCGGTAGTCTAGGACCAGCCGAAGCGCTCGTTGGCGTTAATACAGACCGGGCTTCTCAACAATACGATCCCGTTCCCCACGGAAAGGCACTATACACTTATTATTGTGCCACTTGTCACGGATCCGACGGCGCGTTAGGTGTGGCTGGCGCTAAGAACTTGGCCCACAGCACACTTGACCGCGACAACACAAAGGCCTTTATCCGCAAAGGTAAAAATGCCATGCCGGGATTTGGAAGCGATGTGCTGACTGAGGACGAATTGGACGCTTTGGTTGCTTATTTGAAGGTCGACATGGCAGCGCAGCAACATCCACATTGATTAAATCTAAGGCGTTGAGCTCCATGCTGCCAAACTTTTTCATCATGTTTTCGGTTGCTTTTCAACTGTCTTGGAGTATATCCACCTCGGGGTCAATCACGATTTTGAAACGATCAAAGACAGATTGACGGATTTCTGAGGCCAAAGTCCATAAGTCAGCGCCGGAGGCTCGGCCGTGGTTGACCAACACCAAGGCGTGTTTGTTGTACACCCCGGCATCTCCTTTGCGCGCACCTTTCCATCCACATTGTTCAATCAACCAGGCTGCTGATGTCTTTACCCGTTCCGTCGCTGTTTGATAGCCCGGCATATCGGGAAACTGCGCTTTTAACTGTTTGTATTGTTCAGCTGTAAGAATCGGGTTTTTAAAAAAGCTGCCTGCATTTCCGATGAAATCTGGGTCGGGCAATTTGCTGCTCCTGATTTCCGCCACCAAATCGGCCAACTCCGCGTGGTTTGTCGGCTCATGCCCCCTTTTCTGAATTTCTCGCTGTAAGGCTTCATAGGACAGATTCAGTTTGGCCTGCTTGTGCAGGCGCAGACGTACGCTGCACACCACAAATGCATCTTTGAATTCGCCCTTAAACACCGAGTCGCGGTAGGCAAAACGACACGCACCGGCGTCCATCACCATCCGTCCATGTGCACGGTGGTAGCCCAGCAGGTCAACAAATACGTCCTTCAACTCAACCCCATAGGCACCAATATTTTGAACGGGCGCCGCGCCCACCATGCCTGGGATGAGCGCCAAATTCTCCAAACCTCCGTAGCCCCGTTCGACCGTGTAACGCACCAACTGATGCCAGTTGACCCCTGCACCTGCCTCAACAATCACTTCAGAACCATGATGATGTTCTTTGATTCCTTGCAAATTAGGGTGGATTACCACGCGGTTTAAGTCGGAGCATATCAGCAAATTGCTTCCGCCTCCCAACACCATCATGGGATAACCCAGATGCTCGGCCATTTCCATTGCGGTGGGTACCTCCTCTTCCTTTTCAGTTTCCACAAAATAACGGACATGAGCAGATACCCTAAATGAATTGTGATGTCGTATATCGAAGTGCTTTTGAACTTTCATCAGCCTATAGATCAGGTGTACAAAACTATCTAAAAAAAAACCGATACCCCTCACGGAGTATCGGTTTCTAATCGTATCCAGTGGGTCTTGAGATCAACTCGCGAACCAAGGATCTGAATTCTACTTAGCGATTTACCACCAGACGGAGTGTACGGCTTCCGCCGAGCAAACTTACGCGAACTTGATACAAGCCAGCATTCAGGCCACTGATATCGATCGGTAAAGTTTCGCTCATTCCAGCAATCTGGCTACTTTGGGCAGCAACAAGACGTCCGGTCATATCCATTATTTCGAAAGTCACTTTACCCGCTGGTCTTTCAGCCGCAATATCAAGCATCGCGTAGTCACCCTGAGCAGGGTTTGGGTACAAATTCAATCGAACATCCGAGGCAAGTTCTTGAACAGATACACCAGAAGATGCACGCCCGAAATTCATGAACATCCTCATGGCGTTGCCATTGTTGTACCATTGATCGGTATACAATACCGATACGAACCAAGGCATGGTGAAGGTCACGTCGTCGAGGAAGCGAATGCGATTTGCTCCATTATTAGAGAACATTTCAGCAACCAACCAATGGTCTCCTGGCTCCACTACACGATCCTGAGGTGAACCAAATAAATTAGCAGGGAACGGAACCACAATAAATCCACGGGCAATGTCCTGTGACGTTACAGTATATACATCGCTTTCGAAGAGCACTGTAGTTAGATCGCCAGGCAAACCATCGGTCCCTGGTGTACGGACTGTAAAGACAACCGAAGATCCTGCTTGTGTACCAGTGGTACCCGTTTGCAGGTATGCAGTGGCACTTGTTACCGTATCAGCAGTGAGAATTTCAAACAAATTGCCCAAAGATACTTGCTGAGCTGCTGGGTTACCCCATTGTCCTGTACCCGAAAATGCTTGAGAAACAGGCGCTATTACAGATGGCGAAAATGACGAATCCGTGATCGCAAACTGCCGCGTTGCGGAATTGTTGAGGGTGTAGGCGTCTGTACTGTCGGCCGTTACGTTGAAGCTCACATTCATGTTGGCCACTGTGGTGGCAGGGAAAACTGTGCCCAGACTGATCACCTCTTCTGCCCCAGGAGCCAGTGATGGAATGGAGCTAGT
The DNA here is from genome assembly GCA_903908015.1 of uncultured Bacteroidota bacterium. Lineage (GTDB taxonomy): Bacteria > Bacteroidota > Bacteroidia > UBA7662 > UBA7662 > F1-60-MAGs140. The sequence goes on along the minus strand of CAIVQI010000222.1, from coordinate 1,675 downwards.
ACCTGTATACAGCGGCGCGCCGCCGGAAGTACGGGTAGCATTTACGGTGAGCGCAACGTTGGTTTGGGTGGAAGTTCCCACATTTTTGACCAGTGCCTGGAAAACAACGCCACCAGTATTTGGGGCAGGCACCATACCATACTCCTGGAAACGACCATTGGTGGTATCGGGAAGGAAAATAGACTGAACCAAGGCCAAATCATGATTTGGCGCTTGGGTAATTTTCACATCATCAATTTGCCAGAAGTAGTAATCGCCATGGAACATAAAGGCAATTTTTGCATTGGCGGCACCGCCGATATAATCCGAAACATTCACCCGGATCAGGGAGTTGCGGGCAGTGGCTTGGTTCACCGCTATGTTAGCGTTGAGTGTGAGGGTATCGCCCCATGTTGCACCGCCATCCGTTGAAAACAATACGTAAGTTGCAGGTTGGGCCTGGCTGGTAGGTCCAGCAAATCGGCGGTAATACTGATAAAACTCCATATTTAAAAACGGGTATTGCGCCGCATTAAAACTTGGACTAATGAGCATGGCTCTGTGCGGAGCGGGAAAAATACCCTGACCAAAAGCGCCCTGAACACCATTGTTGTCGAGCCAATCGGAATCAAATACCATGAATCCGTTGGCGGGTGTTGACGACTGAACCGTTAGATTGGCCGTACCATAGGCACCACGAGATCCTGTTCCTGTATTGGGGGTGGTGGCTGGACCGCGGTATTCCCATACACCTGTGGTGTCGGGCGTAGTGCCAAGGTTGAGGCCCTCAAAACCCTGATTAGTCCAAGTAGAAGCGCCTGCTGAAAAGTCATCTTGGAAAATAATGGTGTTTTCAGGGGTGGCCGCTGGAGAAGAAGGGCGATCATGCTGCTCCAAGGTGGCATCCATACCACGGAGGTAAGGCAGAGGCTGCGCAGTTCGAATGCTTTGCTGGGCAACGGCGACAGAGCCCGTTAGGCTCAAAGCCAACGCGAGAGGTAAAATTCTAATGTTCATAAATTGAGATATTTTTGTTATTAAGAGAATCGCAAATATACTTTGAAGACGTATAATATGCACCATGGGTTGACCTCAAAGATTGAGTACCGCGTCAAAAAAGGCCTTGGCATGTGCTTTTCCCTGACACAGTACTGAATTCAAAAAATTCTGACGCACGTTCACTCTGTCTTTTCTTAGCTCTTCCTTTTGTATTGCCAAAGTAACCGCACGAGCAACATACGCTTCGGCATTGTGTTCAACCCAATCATCAAAGTTTATGGCCTTAAGTATAGACCCACCTACACGAGAAACATGGTTTTGTCCCATCATGGTAAGCACCGGAACACCCATCCACAGCGCTTCGCATGTGGTGGTGGTGCCATTGTAAGGGTAAGTGTCCAACACCACATCAATCTCTCGGTAATCATTCAGATGCTGCATTCGGTCAACCCGATAATCCAAAAATTTTAACCGGCTTTTTTGCAATCCTGCGCGTTCCCATTTCTGTTTCAAATTTGATCTCCATTCGCGGTCGGAGGTGCCCTTTCCTTTCACAATCAGGCGTGCATTCGGGGCCGCTTTCAAAATCAAGATCCATGAATCGATCATATCAGGTGTTATTTTCGCTGCCGCATTGCTGCTTCCAAATGTGAAAGGGTCATCGGAAGTTAGAAATTCGCAGTTCAACTGCTGTTGG
>CAIVQI010000221.1 GCA_903908015.1 uncultured Bacteroidota bacterium | reverse complement strand
GACATCCTCGACGACCTCACCTTCCTCAAAAACGGTCGCGAATTTATCTGGAGCAGCGAAAAAAGCGGCTTTCAGCAGTTATATCTCCACCAAATTGATGGGCAGGAAATTCGTGTTTTGAGTCAACCTGGCCGCGACGTCACCGATTTTTATGGTGTGGATGAGTCGACCAACCAGATCTACTATTCCCTCGCAGATCCAAGTCCGATGGAGCGACGATTATTCGTCCAATCGCTCGATGGCACCCCTGCGCAGGCTTTACCAGGCCCTGTGCGGGGTAAAACAAAGGCTTACTTTTCTGCCAACTTTCGCTACTACATACGCCAGCATACCGACATCAACAGCCCGGCTGTATGGACACTCCACCACAAAGATGGCAGGGAAATACGCGTACTTGAAGATAACCAGGCCCTGCGCAAACAATGGGGCCAATACAACCTTTCGCCGCGTTCGTTCTTTTCATTTGTCGGCCCATCGGGTGATTCACTCAATGGATTTATGGTTCGCCCACCCGACTTCAACGCACGCAAGAAATACCCTGTCCTGATGTTTGTTTATGGTGGACCGGGCAGCCAAACAGTTGATGCCAGTCTCGGTCAGTACTATATGTGGTTCCAGTACCTCGCTCAGGAAGGCTATATAGTGGTATCGGTTGATGGACGCGGCACCGGCTTCCGTGGGGCGAATTTCAAAAAGTGCACCTATTTGCAACTGGGAAAATATGAACTTGAGGACCAAAAGGCAAGCGCGCGTTACCTGCAGGGGCTGCCTTATGTAGACGCTGGCCGCATCGGAATTTTCGGTTGGAGCTATGGAGGTTATATGAGTTCACTGGCTGCTGTGCAGGGCGATGGACTATTTAAAGCAGCGGTTGCCGTAGCACCAGTCATCAACTGGCGGTACTACGACAGCATCTATACGGAACGGTTTATGCGTACTCCGCAGGAGAATCCGCGGGGCTACGACGACAACTCCCCATCGACCTACGCCGACCGATTAAAATCGGCCTACCTCCTGATCCATGGCACGGCCGACGACAATGTACACTTCCAAAATGCCCTGGTGATGACCCAAAAGTTGACCGAAGCCAACAGACCTTTTGATTTCATGGCCTACACGGATAAGAATCATGGAATCGGCGGAGGCCAAACGCGTTTGCACTTATTCACCACCATCACCCGTTTTTTGCGCGAAAATTTATAGGGACGCGCGGATTTTCCTTGTATTTGTTTAGTTTTGGCCACGCGTGTAATGGATGCCTACTGTTTACTCTTGTATGGAAATCGACCTGCGCACATGTATCATCGTGCTTTTTTAAACAAATGTACCAACCAAACTTTTTATGAACGCCAACGCTGAACTTGCCCACCCCAAGGGCCTCTGGATTCTATTTGCCAGCGAAATGTGGGAACGCTTTTGCTATTATGGTATGCGCGCTTTGCTCCTTCTGTATTTGGTGAAGTCGCTGGCCATGGGGGACGAAAAGGGTTTCGCGGTTTATGGTGCCTATACCGCTCTGGTGTATGTGATGCCGGTGTTGGGTGGACGAATTGCTGACCAGATTCTGGGATCGCGTTTGGCTGTTTTACTTGGCGGCATTCTGATGGCGATTGGGGAATTCGTGATCGTAGGAGGCTCAGAAATGCTGCTGTTCTGGGGCATGGCCATCATTATCGTGGGCAACGGCCTTTTTAAGCCGAACATCAGCACCATGGTGGGTAAACTTTACGCCGATGGTGATGTGCGCCGCGACTCAGGTTTTACCATTTTCTATATCGGGATCAATTTGGGGGCTTTGTTGGCCACGACGGTGTGTGCAGAAGTCGGCAATATCTACGGGGCACGTGCTGGATTTGCCCTCGCTGGGGCGGGTATGCTCCTGGGTGTGCTCATTTTCCAGTTGGGTGGCCGGCATTACAGCCATGTAAGCGCGCCGCCATCACCCGAAACCCTGCATGTGCCGAAATGGGGTCCTTTGAGTCCGTTTTCCCTGGTGCTTTTGGGCTGTTTGGCTTTGGTACCTGTACTCTACCTCCTCTTGCGCAACACCGAAATTGCGGGATATGTACTGCTTGCCGTGGCTGTTTATGTATTGGGCTCGCTCATTGCCCGCGGCATCAAGGATGGTCGGGTACAGCTCGATAAGATGTTTGGATTTATCATCCTAATGCTCTTTAATGTTGTGTTTTGGGCCTGTTTCGAGCAAGCCGGCAGCAGCCTCACGCTCTTTGCCGACCGCAATGTGAACCGCATGATTGGTGGATGGGAAATGGGCGCCGCCACCACCCAGTTTTTCAACCCTGCTTATATATTGTTGTTTGGCTCGCTCTTCAGCGTCATGTGGGTGCGTTTACAAAAGTCGGGCCGCGACTTTTCCATACCGATGAAATTTGGGCTCGGTATTTTGCAATTGGGTCTTGGCTATTTGGTGATTCTCTTGGCCGCTCCGCTCGCGGTTGAGTATCAGGTTCCGCTTTGGACCTTGGCGCTTCTGTATATGTTGCACACGACGGGTGAGTTGTTTTTAAGTCCGATTGGCCTGAGTATGGTAACCAAACTCGTGCCGAAGGACATGACCGCAACGGCCATGGGGGCCTGGTTTCTCAGCATTGCCGGGGCCAATTACGCCGCAGGCATGATCGCCAAGCTCACAGGATCAGAGCATGGTGGAGGTGAAGGCGAAGTGGTGAATGCAGCCGGCAGTTTGGCCACTTACGTGGAGGTCTACAGCACGATGGGTTGGGTCACCGTAGGCATTGGCCTATTCCTCATTGTGGTGAGTCCACTCGTGAACAAGCTCTTCCACGGCATCCGTTGAGGCGGGCTTTTGATTTGATCTCATGAATACCGGCTTTCATTCTATTCCATTCATCTGTATTCACTTATGAACGCATCATCTTCCAATAACGGCAAGCATCCTTCGGGTCTCCCCTTTCTCTTTCTCACCGAAATGTGGGAGCGCTTTGGGTACTACCTGATGATCGGGATTTTTCAGCTGTATCTGACTGATCCCATGGCTTCTGGGGGGATGGCCATGGACCGCAAAGAGGCGGCCGATATTTATGGCACCTTCATTGCCTTCGTTTTCCTAACGCCGTTTTTAGGTGGACTACTCGCCGATCGTGTGTTGGGATACACCAAGAGCATCTTCATTGGTGGGGCACTGATGGGCTTAGGGTATATGGGCCTTGCACTGCCTGGCATGACCACTTTTTATGTCTCACTGCTGCTGATCATTGTCGGAAATGGTTTTTTCAAACCGAATATCAGCACGCTTTTGGGCAATCTCTACAACGATGAGCGCTACAAAGCCCAAAAAGACAGCGGCTACAATATTTTTTACATGGGAATCAACCTTGGGGCGGGTATTTGCAATCTTTTTGCCGCCTTCATGCGCAATAAGTACGGCTGGGGCGAGGCCTTTATGACCGCCGGCGTTGGCATGTTCATTGGTCTGATTGTATTTGCTATTGGCTTGCGCCACTACCGGCATGCCGATGTGCGTAAACCCACACAAAAGGAGGACATGTCGCTCGCCAAGGTGTTTGGCACCGTTTTCCTACCTGCTGTTGTGGTGGGCATCGCCGCCTGGATGATTCCAGGCAATCTTCTGGGCAGCGACAGTACGGATGCGTTTATTTTCGCCACCATTCCGGTGGTGGTGTTTTATGTGGGATTATGGATCCGGGCGGCGGCAGAGGATAAGCGTAAATTGGCGGCACTACTCAGCATTTTCGCCGTAAGCATTATGTTTTGGGCCGTTTTTAAGCAGAATGGAACCGCCCTCACCACTTGGGCCCAGTTCTACACCGACCGGGAGGTGCCCGCCACCGTGCGGCCTGCTGCAGAAGCACTCTACTTGGCTGAGACCTCACCCAACCAAGTCGATTCAGTTACTGCCTACGACGCGAATTTTAAGGTAGTGAAAATAGAAGGTAAGGAAGTGAAAGAGTGGGGCAAACCTGTGTATTACAAAAATCTGCAGGCTGAACGGATGCCGGCCGAAGGCGAATCGCTCTATCTCTTCAATACAGAATTATTTCAAAGCATCAACCCGCTGTGGGTGATCCTTCTGACGCCTGTGGTGGTGGGCTTTTTTGGCTTGATGCGCAGACGGGGCAAGGAACCACGCACCGCCACCAAAATCGCCTGGGGCCTCCTCATCAGTGCCTTGAGTACGCTCGTGATGGTGGCGGCGGTGTATGTCTGTCAGAACGGTGAAATAAAGGCCAGTGGCTGGTGGCTCGTGGCCTGCTATGGGGTAATTACCGTCGGTGAGTTGTTTCTGAGCCCCATGGGCCTCAGTCTGGTGAGTAAGGTGAGCCCACGGAGGCTCACTGCCTTGATGATGGGAGGTTGGTTCCTGAGCACGAGCATTGGCAATAAGCTG
>CAIVQI010000220.1 GCA_903908015.1 uncultured Bacteroidota bacterium | reverse complement strand
GATCTGCACACCTGACAGTGCGGCTATTTTTGCAACGCCATAGGTACGCCACAGGCTGTTTCGAATGCCCTGTGCCATACGCTGTGACTGAGGATGATGGTAGAACAGTGAAGGATGGCTTTTGTGAGACCAGTTGGGGCTGTGTTCCCCCACCTCGGGTGAGAACAAATGATACTCATTTTGCGGCGCTTGCTTCAGTAGCGAGGCGACAAGTGTACGTGCGTAGTTACCCAGTCCAGTGCGGTTGTGCAACAATCGCTTCGCATCGAAGCCAATGACCATCAGAGACTTAGTGGAAAATCACGAAGCAAATCGTTCAGGGAAGTCTTGGAACGCGTTTGCGCATCAACCTTTTTAACAATCAGAGCGCAAGGAACGAAATAGGTGCCTGAAGGGAATGTCTTGGGTTGACTTCCTGGGATGACCACCGAGCCGGGGGGGACATATCCCTTGTGAATGACTTCAGATGTACCCGTCACATCAATGATGGGCGTGGTTTGCGTAATGGTTAGTCCGGCACCCAATACCGAACCCTTTCCGATGCGAACACCCTCAACCAAAATGCAGCGTGAACCGATAAAACAATCATCCTCGACCACAACAGGCTGAGCTTGTATGGGTTCCAAAACCCCTCCAATGCCAACGCCACCACTCAGGTGAACCCGTTTCCCAATCTGGGCACACGAGCCTACGGTAGCCCACGTATCAACCATTGTACCCTCATCGACCCACGCGCCAATGTTGATGTAACCCGGCATCAGTACCACCCCAGGTGCGAGGAAGGAACCAAAGCGTGCCACACCAGGCGGAACCACCCGAACGCCGGCGCCTGCTAAATTAGATTTGACCGGAATTTTGTCGCGGAAATTCATAGGGCCTGCACTTAAAGCAATATTATCTGATATTTTAAAATACAATAACACGGCTTTTTTAATCCATTCATGGGTCAACCATTGATCGGTCTCACTTTGGTAGGTCGAAACACGAACCAGCCCTTGGTCGAGTTGCTCGATGGTGGCTTCGATAGCCCCACGATAATCCGAATTCGTCAAAAGTACCTGATCCATCCACGCCTCGTTAATCAGTTTCTCCAATTCAGTATGCGTCTTCATTCTTCCTTCCATTTGATGCTGCAACCGACGGGTTGGGTTTCTGGAAAATCCACCTCCAAACCATCGAGGGTGTATTCAATAGCGTCCTCGAGCCAGATGCGGGTCACCAAATGTGGGTTTTCCCAACTATCGTCGATTCCCCCCTTATACACCAATTCCCTTGACGAATTGAACAAAAAAGCCTCAGGTGTTCGCGAAGCACCGAAAATTCGCGCCACATCCTGGTGTTCATCATGCCAATAAATTGATTCCCACTTGTACTTGGCCGCAACTGACTTCATGGCTTCAAATGAATCAGCAGGATAACGCTTGGCATCGTTTGGATTGATGAGGATTACCCCCAGATTATCCTCGTAGAATTTATCGATGATTTGATCGATGCGCTCGAGGTAGGCCTGAACATAAGGACAATGATTGCAAATGAATAAGATTAGGATACAGGATTTGTCGGATACATCCATCAATGAATGTATTTTTTCGTCGCATCCTTTCAATTCGAAATACGGAAGGGTGTCGTGTAGGTTCATGAAAAAACAATCAGAATATAGTTAAAGTTTAAAAAGAGTATTCGTAGCAGTTGGGCTCAGTGACGTCAAAAATCGGGAAATAAAGATTATGAAGGGGCCGGATCTGAGCGGTGTGAAAAAATAACTTCCTCTCGATCCAGTACTACTTTACCGGGGGGACCGCCCTTGATCGACCGGACAAACTTTCGCTGGGTATAGGATATGGCGCAAACTTCCTCACCCCTTCCCTTAGAATTGAGGGCCGCAAGGCGTGCGGCTTGAAGCAATACATTTTGGGGGACCGGCCTTCCGGCGGACCGAATCAAGACATGTGAACCGGCATGACCTCGGGCATGCATCCAAATATCGTTTTTGTGGGCCATACGGAGCAGTTCCGCATTCGCCCTGGCGTCACGTCCCTGCCAAACCTCCCAGTTGTCAATGTCAAAAACTGCCCATGCTTTCCGACCGATGCTTGATGTCTCCTTTTTGGCTTTTTGTTTGAAGAAAAGCAGAACATCCTGAGGCAATGTCAGCCCTTGAACTTGAGCGCTGATTTTCCTCCATTGTTTTTGATCTGTTGCCAGAGTCAGAAGGTCATTGGCCTGTTTGAGGTCATTATGCTCTTGGCACTTTTGGTTGAGTTGATGCTGCAGGTGTTCGCGTTGTAGGTGCTGACGCTTGGCTTTGGCAAAAAGCCGGTCGGCATTTTCAATATTGGATCGGGTAGGGTCAACCCTGATGTTCAGCATGCGATTGGGATCCTCGCAATCGGGCAAACGAACCAGTGATGCAACGGGCTGAAAGAGCTCGGGGTAGGTCAATAAGCTATTGCCCTGCTTGCGGTAGTCGCCCGCCTCTTGCAAACCACCCAGATCTGCCTTCAAGCGCGTTATTTTCTGCTCCAACAACTGATTGCATTTATAAATACGATCCAGAATTGACGCCCTATTTCGCTGAAAGGCATATGCTGAGGCATACTGACGAGCAAATTGGCTGAAGCCCTCCAAAAGGTTAGAGCAAGGTTCATCGCGACGAACAGACGGGCGAAGCACAGGTAGTTCCGCCCTTCCATCCACAAAAACACCGGCATGCGTCCACCAAAACAAAAATTCTGATTTTGATAAAAAGAGCGCTTTTTCAGTATTAACGAACAGGATTGACTGCAGTTCTTTGGCATAACTGGCCGGCAAATATTGATTCGGGCTATCGATTCGTCCGTCTGTAGGCGGGGTATATTGGAAGTCACCCTGGTGTGACCGCCTGAAGACCGAATGCACTCGTTCCCCGTCGTGGTACAACACATTACCATTTCGGCCAAACCACTTGATCCAAATGGATCCACCATGATCCAATGTGATTTCTATCCAGCGATCAAAAATCCAGCCCCATACCCCAGTGACTTGTTGGCCCCATGCCGGAAATAATTGCTTTTCATAGGACTCCGGCATAGCTGCGCCATTGGGATGCCAAAACAGCACGGGTTGATCGGCCGACCAGTTTAGTTCCAATACAGCAAAGGGCTCGCTCCCAAACGCCATTTGAATGCGTGTAAGGCTAGGAGAAACGATGTATGCGATCGTTTTTTCCTTCAATTGATCATGCAAGGCACGGGCCAATAGGTTCACGAACAAAAAGTGACTTTGCAGCGCTCCTTTCTGTGGTAGGAAGGGAATCGGTTTCATACATGCATCGTTAAGCCGTCGTAGGCCAAAAAGATATTTTTTGGCAACTGACGCGCAACATCATCATGCGTACCCAGCTGATGCGAGATGTGTGTGAAAAAAGCGTATTGAGGCTTGATGCGCTCAACCACCTCGATGGCCTCATGAAGGGTAAAATGTGAGGGGTGGGGGGTGTGCCTCAAAGCATTGAGTACCAGCACCTCGGGCCTTCCAATTTTGCGGTATGTTTCTTCTGGTATATGGTTGGCATCGGTGATGTAAGCCAAATTTCCAACACGAAATCCTAATACGGGCAGGTTCATGTGCATCACCGGCAGGGGAACAAATGGTATGTCTGCCGCCGTAAACGCCTCAGATCGAATGGTATTCAAGGTCAAATCAGGCACGCCAGGGTATCGGTGCTCGTCGAAGCAGTAATAAAACTCGCGTCTGAGCGCCTGCTGAACCTCCGTAGAAGCATAGATCTGGGTCGCTGATTTTTGACGGTGATTGAAGGGACGGACATCATCCAGACCAGCAATATGGTCCTTGTGGGCATGTGTGAACACCACAGCATCAAGTCGTGACACCCCTTCACGAAGCATTTGCTGGCGGAAATCGGGGCCAGTGTCTACCACCACCACCCGTCCATTGGCTTCCAACATGATACTGGTACGCAGGCGTTGGTCGTGCGGGTCTTTCGAAACACACACCAAACAGGCACAACCGATGACGGGTACGCCTTGAGAAGTCCCTGTTCCCAAAAAAGTAAGTTTCACGCTCACAAATTAAGCCGGGTTTGGCAAATCTCGATAAGCAAATTCCGCTGGGCAGACGCTAGTCCTTGTAGATCCCACTCGCTTTCGGAGGCCAATTCACTCAGAGCACCAATTTTGGCTTCTGTGGTGAAAAACTTGTTCACCACCACCACTTTTTTATCCCGAAGGATGCATGTTCCCGGCTGAAAGTGCCCGCGCTCGTACCGTAAGGTGTAGCCCCCTGCTTTAAATAGGTCTTCAATTCGCTTGAGATATTGTGGGGAGCTTTTATTCATAACCAAACATCAACCACAAATTTGAGAATTTCGCCCATTGGTTGAGCGGCTTGGGGTCAGTATATTGAGTATTTTTGTGGGTTATGCAAAATGGGCAAAACAAGCGGGTATTGGTAGCCATGAGTGGGGGCATCGACAGCACTGTGGCTGCCGTGATGCTCCACGAGCAGGGCTATGAAGTGATCGGAATGACCATGAAAACATGGGATTATGCATCTGCGGGTGGTTCAAAAAAAGAAACAGGTTGTTGCAGTCTCGATTCCATCAACGACGCAAGGGAAGTGGCTGTTCAGCTCGGTTTCTCCCATATAATCCTCGATTTGCGGGATGAGTTTGGGGATGCCGTGATCGAGAATTTTGTGGATGAATATCTTTCTGGGAGAACCCCCAACCCTTGTGTGCTCTGCAACACCCACATCAAATGGGACGCCTTGCTCAGGCGGGCCGATATGCTGCAATGCGACTATATTGCCACAGGGCATTATGCACGCATCCAACAAGAAAATGGGCGATATTTTGTTGGACAGGGGGTGGATGGCGGAAAAGACCAATCCTATGTCCTTTGGGGATTGAGCCAGGAGTCGCTGCGCCGCACCCTTTTTCCCATGGGCAACTACCGAAAGTCGGAAATCAGGCAGTTGGCGATTGACCGCGGCTATGAATTCCTGGCCAAAAAACCTGAGAGTTATGAAATTTGCTTTATTCCCGACAACGACTATCGATCATTTTTAAAGCGCCGGGTTGATGGATTGGCCGAGCGGGTAGAAGGTGGATTGTTCGTTGACCGAAATGGACAGGTATTGGGGCAACACCGAGGTTACCCATTTTATACGGTAGGTCAGCGCAAGGGCTTAGATATGGCCTTTGGCAAACCGATGTTTGTGGCAGAAATTCGCGCCCAATCCAATACCGTTGTTCTTGGGGAATGGGGTGAACTCGATCGACAGGCCATGCGCGTAGATCGCATCAACCTTCAAAAATACCCCCGTATTCCTGCCGAAGGCATGGAGGTATTGGCCAAAATCCGTTATAAAGACCCGGGGCAGGCCGCGACCATTTGGCAAGATGGCGACGAAATATATGCAGAATTCTCCCGCCCGGTGAAAGCCATCGCACCCGGACAAAGTGCGGTATTTTATGATGAAGGGGATGTAGTGGGTGGTGGGTGGATCAGAGAATCGGTCCTTATTGAATCAAATAAATAATCTAACGTGAAATATTTCATTCTTGGTTGTTGTTTTCTGATGTTGGTAGGATTAGAGGGACGGGCACAGACCGGCAACCGGTATTGGGTAGAATTTATCGATAAATCGGGGACGCCCTACCGACTCGACCAGCCTGCTGCGTATTTATCTGCTCGCGCGATAGAGCGCCGACTAAAACAAGGCATAGCAATAGACAGTTCCGATTTGCCCGTTAATCCATCCTACCTTGCAGCCGTCAGCTCTGCTGGAGCCATTGTTCGGCATAGTTCCAAATGGCTCAATGGGGCGACCATCGAAGCACCTGATGCGCCAACTTTGGCGCGTGTGCAAGCCCTTCCTTTTGTGCGCTCAACCCGCAAAAACGGTCTTTCTACCCACCACAACGAGCATCCGAGACCGAGCAAGTTCGCATGGCATGGCCTCCAGGAGGGAGCGCCACGTCAATCAGCTGATTCGGGCCAATATGGGGCGGGTTGGGAACAACTTAGCCTGCATAAAGGGGAATGGCTCCACAATAGAGGATTTAGAGGTGAAGGGGTATGGATTGCCGTTTTCGACGCAGGATTTATTGAAGTCGACCGGCTATCCTGCTTCGATTCTTTGAGAAGGGGCAACCGCATTGCCGACACCTGGGATTTCGTGGACCTCACACCCAACCCCTATGGATTCGACGCACACGGTACATACGTGATGGGTTGTTTGGCCGCTTGGTGGCCAGGTCGATTGGTAGGTACCGCTCCCGGCGCCACTTATCTGCTGTATCGCACCGAAAACAATATAGGCGGTTCCGAAAATCAAATCGAAGAAGACAATTGGGTAGCTGCGGCTGAACGAGCCGATAGTGCTGGCGCAGATGTGTTCAATACATCTTTGGCCTATTCCACCTTCGACGATGCGTTGATGGACCATACCTACAGCGATATGGATGGCCAAACGGCTCGCATTACGCGAGGGGCCGACTTTGCAGCTTCTAAAGGGATATTGGTGGTGGCCAGTGCGGGTAATTATGGCAATTCTGCCTGGAAGTACATCGCTGCGCCGGCTGATGGTGATTCTGTACTGGCAGTAGGGGCCGTAGCCAGAAACAGAAGCAGGGTTGCTTTTAGCAGTCAGGGCCCCACCTCCGATGGACGAATAAAGCCTAATGTTATGGCTGTAGGTTCAGGAGCAGCGAGCTGCGATCTTACTGGGCAAGAAGTGGCCTATGTGAGTGGCACATCTTTTTCGGGTCCCATTATGGCCGGACTGGCAGCATGCTTGTGGCAATCCAGACCAAATGCACGATCGATGCAAGTCTTCAAGGCCCTGGAAATGAGTGGCGATCGTTCGGCGGCGCCCGATACCTTTTTCGGCCATGGGATCCCTGATGTTTCACGTGCGTGGCAATTGCTCCCCACCACGAATCAGAATCAACTCACAGATGCCTTGGTCTATCCCAATCCTTGTACGAATGAAGTTGTCGTAGAATTCCCTTGGAATGGAATCGATCAAGATTATACTCTTTCTGCTATAGATGCCTTGGGCCGACGGAGCAACAATTTTCGATGCACCGCACAGTTCTCCCTCAATGATCGGCGTGCAACACTTTTTATTGAATTTGAACCAAACATGAGGGCCGGTTTGTATGTTTTTAAATGGATAACGACGGATGATAGAAAGTCGTTTCGAATCATAAAAAACTGACCTCATCATATGCCGCCTTGCGCTATTCGTTTCGTCCCATTTGTTTTGGGACTTCTACTCTTTTTAACCAGTTCCTCGCAGACTTCTGCTCAAAAAGTGACTCTGAGCGGCTATGTACGGTCTGAGAGCGGTGAAGTTTTGGTTGCGGCCAATGTTTGGGTAATGCCATTGAAACAAGGAACAACAACCAATGACTACGGCTATTTTGCCCTGAACCTTCCCGCTTCGTCGTACACGGTCGTTGTAACATACCTCGGTTATGCACCAGACACGTTGCGCATCAACATAAAACAAAATACGCAACATAACTTCCGACTCAAGTCGATGGCGGTTAATCGGGAGGAAATTGTGGTTGAAGGCCGCCGGGCCGATGAAAACACCCGAGAGGCGGGTATGGGACGTGCAGAAGTGAACATAGAGCAAGTGAAATCTCTCCCGGCACTCCTGGGTGAAGCCGATATATTGCGCACCATACAGCTGCTCCCCGGCATCCAAAAAGGGGGTGAAGGCAACACCGGATTTTATGTTCGTGGAGGTGGTCCGGATCAAAATTTAATTCTATTGGACGAAGCGGTTGTATATAACGCCTCCCATTTATTTGGGTTTTTCTCGGTCTTCAATGCCGATGCCATCAACAACACGACCCTCATCAAAGGAGGTATGCCACCGCAGTACGGCGGACGGGTATCGTCTGTTTTGGCCATTGGCATGCGCGAGGGCAACAACCAGAAATTCGAAACACAAGGAGGAATTGGTTTAATTGCATCGCGACTAACCACAGAGGGGCCGATCAAGCGCGACAAAGGATCATTTATCATTTCTGGAAGGAGAACCTATATTGATGTACTGGTCAACCCCCTCATACCGCCCGATGCGGTGGCCAAAGGAAGTGGTTATTTTTTCTATGACTTCAACACCAAACTCAACTACCAAATCAACGCAAAAAACCGGGTATTCGCCAGCGGGTATTTTGGTCGTGATGTATTTACCTTTAAAAATCAAGAAATCGGTCTGGGATTCAATATCCCCTGGGGCAATGCCACGGGTACCCTTCGATGGAACCACATTTTTGGACCGCGGTTATTTGTGAACACCACGCTCATATATAGTGATTTTGACTTCGCCACGGAGGTCACCCAATCGCAATTTCAATTCAAACTTAATTCAGGTGTACGAAACAGAAGCCTCAAAGTAGATGCCGACTATTATGCTTCACTACGTCACCGTATAAAAGTGGGTGCTCAATACACCAGGCATGGTTTTACCCCCTCGGTGGTGGAGGCGAGCACGGGCCAAAATACATTTGGAACACCCGGACTAAGGCAACTGAACGCCAACGAATTGGCTGTTTACGCCCAAGATGTTTGGGACATCAGCGATGCCCTGCAAATACAAGGCGGCATCCGATGGTCGGGTTACCGTCAGGTGGGGCCATACCTCTATCAACGCTATTCCAATACCGATTTGTTGGAATTATTGGAGGAAGTCGCCTATAAGGAAAATGAAAAAGTTGTGGATTATGGTGGATTCGAGCCTCGTTTACTCATTCGCCTGAGCACATCCAGGCATTCATCGGTTAAATTGGGCATCACACGAAACCTCCAATACATTCACCTTGCTTCTTCCTCAGGGAATGCCCTGCCTACCGACTTGTGGGTACCCAGTACGCGTAAAGTCAGGCCGCAAGAGGGAATACAATACGCCCTGGGTTATTTTTTGAATGATAAAAAAAATCGTTGGGAAGCCTCGGTAGAAATCTACTACAAAAGCCTGCAGAACCAAATCGACTTTCGCGATGGCGCTGTCGATGGATTCAATTTGAATATAGAGAACGACTTTGTGTTTGGTTCAGGTCGCTCTTTTGGTGCGGAGTGGTTTATTAAAAAAAGAACAGGAGCCCTCACAGGATGGTTGGGCTATACCTGGTCGAAATCTGAGCGCCGCTTCGACGATATTATGCAAGGCCGATGGTTTCCCTATAAATTCGACCGCCGGCACGATGTGTCGTTTGTGGCTTCCTATGAACGAAACAGGAAATGGACCTATTCTACAACTTTTGTTTATGCGACAGGCAATGCCTACACATTGCCTGAATCGCGTTATTTTTTTGAAGGCCAGATCATCAATCAAATTGGCGACCGCAACAATTTCAGGTTCGCGCCTTATCACCGCTTGGATTTGGCTGCTGTCTACAAACCCCAGCGCAATCAGGGCCGTAAGTGGCAGAATGAATGGGTATTTGCCATCTATAATGTGTACAGCCGGCTGAATCCCTATTTCGTATACCTCAACAACACGGGGTCGCTGCAACAACAAAGTCTACGGGTAGAAGCCCGACAGGTGAGCCTGTTCCCCATCATTCCATCGGTCACATATAACTTTAAGTTTTAAAGGATATGAATTTACATATAAATTTGATTTTCAATATTTTATTTATTATATTCATGTTCATTCTTTCGGGTTGTGAACGGGTCATTGATTTGGAATTACCTCCGCCAAAAGAGGCCCTGGTTGTTTATGGACTGATCGAAACTGATTCATTGGTAAAAGTAAGCCTGAGCCGTAACGCACCTTATTTCGATCCAGTCGATCTTCAAACTGTTTTAGGCTTACAGGTACCCAATGCCTTAATTATTGTTGAGGGGGAGGGGGTGACCGATACACTTCGGCCATCGTTGGAATTTCAACATTACACTCTTTTCAACTACAAGGGAAACCACATTCGTGGTCGGGTAGGGGGCCGCTACCGCATCAGGATAGTTACGGCTGATCATGAATTGGAAGCCGAAACCACCATTTTACCTCCTCTCTATGTTGATTCCATTTGGCACCGGACCAAGGCCGATTTAATCATTGAGGCCGGTAACCTCGTGCCCAGCAGTAGGGACTCCCAATTGGCAACCGTCTATTACCGATATGTCGACGGGCCTTTGGTGGGTGACCGCGTGCGCATTTTCTCCAGAAGGAATCAGGAGCCACAGTGGAGTTCAGGCTTTGCCTCAGCCTTTAGCGATGAACTCATCAATGGACAAACCATTGATTTTGTTTTGCCGAGGGGCAAGGAAGTTTATCTGTTCAATGACTCCACGACCTTCAACGAATTTGGATTTTTTGAGGTGGGCGACACCGTTTATGTAAAAGTGGCAAGCATTGACTTGCCTCAATATCAGTTTTGGAATACACTGGCCAGTGCAACAGGGGGGAGTGGCAATCCTTTTGCCATACCAACAGTGGTGGCCACCAACATACGATCCATCAGGGGGAAAGGATTGGGGGTTTGGGGTGGATATGGAAATTACCACTACACCTACATCATTCGGTAATCGCCCCATTCAATTCTACCTTATTTTTGTGGCATGTCAAATCAAGAACACGCACATTGCCTCATCATTGGTTCGGGGCCTGCCGGTTACACGGCCGCAATTTATGCCGCGCGCGCTGGCCTGAAACCCATACTCTATGAAGGGCTGCAACCTGGTGGACAACTCACCATCACGACCGACGTAGAAAATTACCCAGGATATCCTGATGGCGTACAAGGCCCACAAATGATGGATGATTTCCGAAAACAAGCGGTACGAATGGGTGCTGATTGTCGCTATGGCATTGTAACGGAAGTCGATTTCAACACCACGCCCAAAAAGGTAGTGGTTGACCAACAGAACGTGCTCACAGCGGACGCAGTGATTATTGCCACAGGAGCCTCAGCAAAATGGCTGGGACTGCCATCAGAACAGAGGCTGAACGGTTTCGGTGTTTCGGCATGTGCTGTTTGTGATGGCTTTTTCTTCCGTGGACAGGACGTGGCGCTCGTGGGAGGGGGTGATACGGCAGCCGAAGAGGCCACTTACCTGGCGAAACTTTGCAGGAAGGTTTATATGGTTGTTCGCCGCGACGCCCTGCGGGCTTCAAAAGCCATGCAAGAACGGGTCTTACGGACCCCAAACATTGAAGTGCTTTGGAACCATGAAACGCTCGAAATTTTGGGCGAACAAACAGTTTCGGGAGTCAAGCTACGGAACAACTTGGATCAATCCGAACGAACAATTGAGATTCAGGGATTTTTCGTGGCCATTGGACACCAACCCAACACTGCTTTGTTTTCGTCCTATTTAACTCTTGATGAAACGGGCTACATTGTAACCATACCAGGGAGCAGCAGAACCAACATCCCGGGTGTTTTTGCAGCAGGGGATGCACAAGACAAAATCTACCGTCAGGCGGTTACTGCCGCTGGCTCGGGCTGCATGGCCGCCCTGGATGCGGAGCGTTGGTTGGCTGAAATGGGTTATTGACTACGTTTCGGCTTTTTTTTTCGGGCAGTATCCCTCGGTTTTGGCGATGTGGGAAAAAAGCCGGGTTGTGGGAGGTGGATCGCACGGCCTTCACGCTCCTGAACCAACATTTCAGCTGCCTTTTTCCCTGTATAAGGACCTAAAGCCGTTCCCATTCCATTCATTCCTGCAGCAACAACAATTTTTCCATGGTATTTGACCTCCAGTATGGGATGTAATTGGGCCGGCGTAAAGCCCATTATGCCGCTCCATTGGTCCGCTACATGCAAATCATCAATATGAATCGCAGTGAGCTTAGAAAGTTGTTCGCGTAGATACGACTGAATACCATCCGTCGTTCCCAATCGATCCGTTTGCTCGCCCTGAAAATCCAAAAATCGACCACCCCCAATCAACAATCGTTGACCTACATCACGTGCGTACAAATAACCTTCACGAAAATGCACGTTTCCACGAAAAGGCAGTTGATTCAGTGGCTCAGTGATCATCACTTGAGCGCGGTGCGCATCAACCTTAACCGATTTGATCAATTGGGATACAAAAGCATTATTGGCCAACAGCAGCTGTCGCGCTTGTACCGTTCCTAAGGCCGATTGCAACAGGACATAACCAGGCAATATGTCAATAGACTCAATTCGATGATGGGTACTGATGACACCTCCCAAATTCAAGAACTGAAGTCTTAATCGGGCAACAGCCGCTGCTGGATGTATTTGCCCTTCCCAATCCATCTTCACCCAAGAGGGTTGATGCGCTGCAGTACACCAAGCCCTCGGCGCTTGATTCAAATACGTAAAATAATGGGCGGGAGCACCCGCCGCACGCATCAAGCCATTCAGCGTTTCAAGATGATCATCCAATCCGACGGGTTCAGGAAAATCTGATGAAAAAAACTCATAACCAACTGATTTTTTGTATGTTAATTTAGTCTTTTTCAAGTAATGCAACAATAAAGAGGCGCCCTGTATTTTGCATCTGAGGACTTCTTCAACAACCGGGAGGCCATGGTTTTGAATGTCGCGCAACAATTCTGTTGGGCTGCCCAAACAAAGAAATCCCGCATTCCGGGCGCTGGCCATGGTTCCTGTGGCTTCAGATTCGATGACCACCACATGCCAGGTGGGACGGTAGCGCTTAATGGTCATGGCCGCAGACAATCCGGTAAAGCCACCGCCGATGATGGCCACATCACATGGATGAGGAAACAACAGATCGCGATCCCAGAAAGTGAACATATTTCAATTATACATAATATAAATTATCGTAATATTTTATGGGGCTACTTGCCGGCTTTGTAAGCCGCATTTAAATCGGATAAAGCACGTCGGGTAATGTTCAACCCGTCCGAACCCAACAATAAGTTGCTCCCTGTATGATAAGATAAGATATAATCATATTGCTCGCGTTTGGCTAACTCACGAAAATAGCCTTGAACTTTAGCACGAAATAACCGGTCGAGCTGTTCTTCCTCACGCTCCAATTCGGCGGTTAAATTATCGCGTAAACTGATTACATTTTGTTGTTTGCGCATAAGTCCCTCCTCAGCAGCGGATCGCTGAATTTCCGACATTTCGGCAGCTTTTTTTTGAAGCTGTTCTATTTCCTTTTCCAATTTGGCTGCCTCCGTCTCCAATTCCTTTTCGGATGCCTGAGCCTTTCGAATCATTTTATCACGCAGATCTTGATAATACAGGTAATTTTCCAAAAGAGAATCTGCATTGATGTACACAATTCTTAATCCCCTTTGCGGCATCTGAACAGAGTCTCTTCGGATTCCCACCGAATCGAGGAACGACCAATCGGTCTGATCGACCAACAGAGTGGAATCAACCCCTTCAATGACAGCGTCTCCAGACTGCAGCGATGCATCGGCTGGCCAAATCTGTGGTGCCAAACGCACGCAGATAAAAATCAAGAAGAAAATCAAGAAGCAAGTGAGTGCCAAATGGAATTTTTGCAGGAGGTTCATCATGAATCATTTAAACCGGAAAAAATTAAACTGAAATATAGCAATGTGTTATAACGGAATGTTACCGTGTTTTTTACGCGGATGTCGCACCGCCTTGTTCGCCGTTCGGGCAAAAGCCGATAAAAGTTTTCGCCGGGTTTCTGAAGGCATAATGACTTCATCAACATAGCCCCTTGCAGCGGCTTGGTATGGATTGGTAAAATGCTCGGTATATAAGGCTACTTTCTCATCCCATTTGGCATTGGGATCGGGTGCTGCCTGAATTTCATGTTTAAAAATGATCTCTGCCGCTCCTTTCGCACCCATAACAGCAATTTCAGCACAAGGCCAAGCGAAATTATAATCGGCCCCAATATGCTTGCTGTTCATCACATCATAGGCGCCACCATAAGCCTTTCTCGTGATCACTGTGATCCGTGGCACGGTAGCCTCGCTAAAAGCATAAAGCAACTTGGCACCATGAACGATGATCCCATTCCATTCTTGATCAGTCCCTGGCAGGAAGCCAGGAACATCCACCAAAACAAGTAAAGGTATGTTGAATGAATCGCAAAGCCGAACAAAGCGCGCCGCCTTTCGCGAGGCATTGATATCGAGAACGCCTGCCAAGGAGGACGGCTGGTTGGCCACGATGCCAATACTTCGGCCCCCCAGTAATCCAAACGCAGTGATCATATTGCCAGCAAAGTCGGGCTGCAGTTCAAAACGTGTCTCAGGGTCGAGAATTTCATCCATCAACTCAAGCATATCGTAAGGCTGGTTGGGAGACGACGGAATCAACTCATTCAATTTTGGGCGCCATTCAAGCGGATTGTTGGCAGGCGCCGAATAAGGATATATGGGGGCCATTTCCTCGCAATTCTGTGGCAAATAAAACAACTGACGCCTGATGCCTTCCAAGCAAGCCAATTCATGCGGGAAGCTCAGGTGACAAACACCAGATCGCGTAGAATGCGTTGAAGCGCCACCCAAATTTTCCGAACTGATTTCTTCGTGGGTCACCGTTTTCACCACATTCGGACCGGTAACAAACATATAACTGCTGTTCTCTACCATGAAAATGATATCGGTCATCGCCGGACTGTACACCGCTCCGCCTGCGCAAGGACCCATAATAGCACTGATCTGGGGCACCACGCCTGAAGCCTGTACATTCCTGTAGAAAATATCGGCATAGCCCGCTAATGATACAACACCCTCCTGTATTCGTGCGCCACCAGAGTCGTTCAGGCCAATGACCGGCACTCCTAAGCGCATCGCCATATCCATAAGTCGACATATTTTTTCCGCATGTGCCTCGCTCAAAGACCCTCCGAAAACGGTGAAATCCTGAGAAAATACCAACACAGGTCGCCCCATAATGGTGCCCGAACCCGTCACCACGCCATCACCAGGATACACTTCTTTCTCTAAGCCAAACTCATGCGACCTGTGGGTAACAAGCATCCCCATTTCCTCAAAACTACCCTCATCCAGCAGCAAATCGACCCGCTCCCGCGCTGTCAATTTTCCCTTTTTGTGTTGGGCCGCGATTCTGGCCTCCCCCCCTCCCTGCAATGCAACGGCTCTGCGCCGCTCCAACTCTTGAAAAGAATGGTTCATGTTGTCGTTCATTGGCACACAAAGGTACGTGATGGGTCGACAACAAGGACGAAAGCCCGTATTTTTGCACTTTCCGATAAACCCCCACCAACAATACGTTTATGTCCTATTACGAACAATATCGAGAACGGATTGACAGAGCCATTCAGGCCAACCGCGAGAGAACCTATTACGCCCCTTTTCCCGAAAATCCGAAATCCTATCCTGAGAATGCAGCAGCATTGGCACTGAGTAGATTTCAGGCGTGTTTGAACAACGATTTCACCGAGCTATTGCAAGAAAAACCGCTCCGATTCGAGGGTGAAGAAATATCTCCCTACCTTCAAACTGGATTGGGCATCCGGTACCCTATTTTCGCCGATAAATTACTGGTTCAAACGGCCTCCAAAGCCCTCGACATTTGGCGTAAGGTATCATTTAATGAACGGGCCGGTATCCTAGCAGCATGCTTGGATCGGATGAAGGAACGTTTTTTTGATATTGCGTACGCCACACAACACACCACAGGGCAGTCGTTTATGATGGCTTTTCAAGCTGGTGGACCCCACGCCGCTGATCGTGCCATGGAAGTGATCGCCATGGGTATGGAAGAGTTGCGCCGCGTTCCAGAATCCTGTGTTTGGGATAAGCCCATGGGCAAGTTCAACATTACCCTGCAAAAGACTTGGAAGGCCATGCCGCGGGGCGTGGCATTGGTGATAGGTTGTTCGACTTTTCCAACATGGAATACGCTTCCAGGCGTATTCGCGAGCCTGATCACAGGGAATAGTGTCATCATTAAACCCCACCCGAAAGCCGTTCTGCCGATTGCCATTGTGGTTGCCGAAATGCAAAAGGTTTTCAATGAAGCGGGCATTACGCCCGATGTAATCCAACTCGCACCCGACACACTGGCTTTTCCGTTGGCATGGGAACTCGCCGGGCACCCCGATGTGCGCATCATCGATTATACGGGTAACACATCGTTTGGTAACCAATTGGAAGGTTTACAACAAACAGGGAAACAAGTGTTCACGGAAAAGGCTGGTGTAAATCCAGTGATCATCGACTCGGTCACCGACATCAAGGCGGTTTGCGACAACCTGGCTTTTTCGCTGTCCTTGTATGCAGGACAAATGTGTACGGCACCTCAGAATTTCTTTGTATCTCATCAAGGCATTCGAACGCCCGAAGGCATGGTTTCTGTCGACGACTTCATGGAGTTGTTCACCGCAGCCCTCAACAATATTTCTGGTCACCCAAAGATGGCGCCTGGGGTATTGGCCGCCCTTCAACAAGACGCGCAAAAAGACCGCATCGCCAGTGTTGCGGCAGAATTTTCAGATGCCGTTGTTTTGCCATCCAATTCTTTTGCGAATGAAGAATTCCCCGATGCTCGTGTGGCCTCTCCTCTATTGTTGAAAGTTGACGCATCGCGGACAGAAGCCTATGACCGCGAGTGGTTTGGTCCAATCGGTGTGGTTATATGCACACCATCGACCGATGAATCCCTCAGGCGCGTATTGGAAATGTCGCGCCGTCATGGCGCCATTTCTTGTGGCATCTACTGTACAGATCCTGATCGCGTGGCCGATATGGCCGACCAGCTGGCGCGGATTTTCGTGCCCGTTTCAGTGAATCTTACCGGTCCAATTTACCTCAACCAACATGCTGCCTTTTCAGATTTTCACGTGACTGGAGGAAACCCTGCTGGAAACGCTTCATTTACTGATGCGCTTTACCTGAATCGTCGTTTTGTTTGGGTGGGCCAACGTTTTGCTTCATCATCACTTTAAGTCATTTTTACTGAATTCAAAACCTCAACTGCTGCAAAGTTGTTGTTTCCACTATGAATAAATTAACACTGAAGGTCGCACAGATCATTCCTCAGGGAACTGATTCGGTTGAATTGGTCTTTTTAGATGAACAAAATCGCATTCAAAATTTCTGGCCCGGTCAATTCATCACATTGTTGTTGAACATCGATGGGAAATCTCTGCGTCGCTCCTACTCGATTTGTTCGGTGCCCGAGGATTTACCACAAATAGCCGTGTGTGTGAAGAAGGTTGAAGGTGGGCTGGCATCAAATTTCCTGAATACCCATATTCAAACAGGTGATCGTATTGAGGTATTGGAGCCATATGGCCATTTTTCCCTCAACTACAAAAATCCTGGCCTCTCCGATCTGGTGCTGGTGGGCGCGGGCAGCGGCATAACTCCCCTACTCTCCATGATGAAGTCTGCGCTCGCGCATGCCCAGAACCGAATCTGCCTCATTTATGGAAGCAAAAGTTATCGGGACATCTTATTTAACGACGAAATCAACGCTTTACGAGCCCGCTTCCCCTCAAGGTTCCGTGTCGAACATTTTCTAAGTCGCGAGCCCTTTGATGGCTGTAGAACCGGGAGGATAGTAACGGATGGCATCATGCAGACGATCAGTGACTGGCCGGATTTCAGGCTGAGAGAGGCTAATTTTTATTTGTGTGGCCCCAAGGCCATGATGGATGAAGTGGAAGTCGGGCTTAAATCACACCACTTTGATCCCGATCGGATTCACAGAGAAAGTTTTGTGCTAACTGTTTCAGACCAAGCAACCGAAAATATTATTTCCACTGTTTCAAAGCCTTCCAGCACGGCTACTCAATCGTCCCATTCAGTGCAGATCATTCTCGAAGGACGAACGCACAGCATTGACGTTTCCGCTGGTCGGCATATTTTGGAAACAGCATTAGACGCTGGTCTCGATTTGCCTTATGCTTGCACCATGGGTGTATGTGGCATGTGCCGGGCGTTCAAAGTATCGGGCGACATGGAGATCGGTGAACAAGAAGCATTGTCACGTTCTGAGATCGAACAGGGTTATTGTCTGACCTGTGTGGGGAAACCATTGAATGATCAATTGGTCATCGACTATGATCGTAAGTAGGAACAAACCTACAAACGTGAACGGAAATCTTCGTAACCGAACTTTTTAATCGTCTGGTATTCAAGGCCATCCCAGATACCGATTTCGGGCAGATTGACCCCATTAAAAGTGGTTGTTTTAACCATGGTATAGTGCATCATATCCATAAATACCACAGGATCGCCCGGTTGCAACGGTCGATCAAAACTGTAATCGCCAACAAAATCGCCAGCCAGACAAGTCAATCCTCCAAAGCGATAGGTATAAACACTATTGCCAGAGGGAACTTCACCCAAAACAGCCGGACGGTAAGGCATCTCAATGACATCGGGCATGTGTGTTGATATGCTGGAATCCAGCAAGGCCACTGGGGTTTGGCTGGTGTTGATGATGTCCAATACACGGGTAAGAAGATACCCTGTATCCCAAACCAAGGCAGAACCTGGTTCGATGAGCAGCGATAAATGAGGATGACGTTTTTGAAAATCGGCGACAACCGACCGAAACAAAGCCAAATCATAACCTGGTCGCGTGATGAGGTGGCCGCCACCTAAATTTAGTTCATCCACCTGATCTAACCAAGGACCAAATCGTTGCTCAATGGCCTCCATGGTACCGCTTAAACCTTCTGCATCGCTCTCGCATAGGTTGTGACAATGCAGAAATCGAACTGATTGGGGTAATCGCTCAGGCATCTCAACCGATCGAACACCGAGGCGCGACCCAGGAGCACATGGATTATAGAGCGATACGCCCACCGGCGAATACTCTGGATTGATTCGTATGCCTGCCTGTGCAGCCGGATTGATTCGAAACAAGTCAGGAGCAAAACGGTTGAATTGTGCGATGCTATTAAAGGAAACATGGGTAACCCGCCCCGCAATGTCTTCAAATTCATTGGGTCGAAAGGCAGGGGCAAAAATGTGGGTTTCACCACCAAAATCTTCTTGTCCGAGTCGGGCCTCATGCAAAGAACTTGCCGTAGAGCCGTCTAAGTAGGGCCGCATCTCATCAAAAACATGGTACATCGAGAAGCCCTTCAATGCCAGCAAGACGCGAATGCCTGTGTCCTTCCGCAGCTGGTCTACCAGCTGCATATTGCGCCGTAACAGGGGTTTGTCGAGAATGAACGCAGGTGAGGGAAGTCGATCCCAGGGCAAACTCATTGGTAATCGTCGAACGCCAGTTGTCCGTCGACCTGCTCATGCCAAGGCAAACCATATCGGGGAAGTTCCGCCATAAATGGATCTGGATCGAACTCTTCCACATTAAATACCCCCTGCCCTTTCCATGTTTTGGTCATCATCATCATGGCCCCAATCATGGCGGGAACGCCTGTGGTATAAGACACGGCTTGTGCGCCAATCTCGCGAAACACTTCAGCATGGTCGCAATTGTTCCATACGTAATAATTCCGTGGCTGACCATGGCGTATGCCACGAATCTGGCACCCAATCGAGGTCTGTCCGGTATAGCCTTCACCCAGCGAAGAGGGCTCGGGCAAAACAGCCTTTAGAAACTCCAATGGCACAATATCCAATCCCTGAAAGCGAACAGGTTTTATTCCTGTCATCCCCACATTTTCCAAAACCCTCAGGTGGGTGATGTATTGTTCGCTAAAAGTCATCCAAAAACGGGCTCTTTTCAAGCTGGGGATGTTGCGGACCAGCGATTCCAGCTCCTCATGGTACAGAAGATAGGAGGGTTTTGGCCCAATCTCAGGATATGAGATGTCCTTTCGGATGCTCAACGGATCAACTTCGATCCATTTTCCATCTTCCCAATACTTGCCCCGTTGGGTGATTTCCCTAATGTTGATTTCGGGATTGAAATTGGTGGCGAACGCCTTTCCATGGTTTCCAGCATTGCAATCAACAATGTCGAGGTAATGGATTTCATCAAAATGATGCTTGAGGGCGTGGGCTGTAAAAATACCCGAAACACCTGGATCAAATCCACAGCCCAAAAGTGCCATCAATCCAGCTTCTTGAAAGCGGTCGTGGTAGGCCCACTGCCAGTGATACTCGAATTTTGCAACATCACGCGGCTCATAATTGGCCGTATCCAGGTAATGCGTATTGGTCCTCAAACAAGCCTCCATGATGGTGAGGTCTTGATAGGGCAGTGCGACATTAATCACCAATTCTGGCTGAAATGATTCCATAAGCGCCACCAACTGCGCCACGTCGTCGGCATCAACCTGCGCCGTTGCGATCCGGTTTCCGCCTACCTGTGCCGCAATTTTGTCGCATTTAGCCCGGGTGCGGCTGGCCAGCATGATTTTTTTGAAAACAGAGGGCACCGAAGCACATTTATGAGCAACAACAGCCCCCACACCTCCTGCGCCAATGATCAAAACAGAACCTTCTGCCATATCAATATTTTAGTGGTGCAAAAATACCAAAAAATCAGGCCTTTCGGGCAGAAGAAGCAGCCAGAATGCCCAAACGATAAAGTACGCGCGCACCGACATTGGCATCCCAGTCAGTTCCACCGCCTGGCGACACCTCGCAGAGGTCGAAGCCAATAATAGACCGACCGCTGGCATGTAACTCAGCCAGGAGATAATGTACTGCCCGAAATTCTAGTCCACCCGGAACTGGCGTGCCTGTATGTGGACAATAAACTGGGTTAAGTCCATCGATATCGTAGCTCACATAAACCTTCTGCGGCAGCGCATCGACCATCCGCTTGCAGGTTTGCTGCCAAGTTGTCCCCTCATATTCTTGGCGTTTCAACTCATGATCATAGAATACTACAATACGGGGGTCGGTCTCGGCCCTTTCCTTTTCGGCCGTTGCGTAATCGCGTATTCCCACTTGCACCAATCGCCTCACCCCCGAAAGTTGTAAGGCGTTGTGCATGATGGAGGCATGACTGTAGGTGAGCCCTTCATAAGCATCCCGTAAATCAAAATGAGCATCAATCTGGAGAATACCAAAACCTTCCTCTTCATACCGCTCTGAAAGCGCCATGAGCAGACCCAATGGCACACTATGCTCCCCCCCCAATACCCCCACAATCTTTCCTCTTTCCAACCAGCCACGCGCTTCCTGATACACCCACTGATGCAGGAAGGCACATTTCTCGTTGATTTCCTCCCGTAGGGCCTCCATCTGAGCGGCTTTTTCCTCACTTCTTCCTTTTTCAAGCCATTTGATGTATTTGCGGCACTTTTTTCGCCAATCGTTGGATCTGTCGCGCCAATAAGCCTGGTATTCTGTTAGGGCCATGCTGTAGGTCCATGCCTCTGGCAAATAATCATCCTCTAAATCGAGTTGGGGCGATGCATGGAGTATGGCTTCCGGGCCATCCGCGGTGCCCTCGGCATAGGAAACAGTGACGTCCCAGGGGACTGGAATGACCACCACTTCGGCCTCCATGGGATCTATTGGCAGGCCAAACAGATGACCATTGCGCTGACCAGGCGCGTCTGGATCAAAATGAGTGAGGTTCATCTGGCTACACATTAAAACGAAACAACATGATATCGCCGTCGAGCACCTCATAGGTTTTGCCCTCCACACCTGCTTTGCCTGCATCGCGGCAAGCCGACCATGATCCGAGGCCCACGAAATCAGCATAATGAATAACCTCGGCACGAATGAAGCCTTTCTCAAAATCAGTATGGATGACCCCAGCAGCCTGCGGTGCTAAAGTGCCCCTTTTGATCGTCCAAGCCCGAACTTCCTTCTCACCTGCCGTAAAGAAAGTCTGTAAGTTGAGCAGGCCATAAGAAGCCCGAATGAGTTGTTGCACACCACTTTGTGTGAGCCCCAGGTCTTCAAGAAACAAATCGCGGTCGGCTGGATCCTCCAACTCGGCAATTTCAGCTTCTGCGGCCGCACTAATCACCAACACAGATGTTCCTTCCTGTTCGGCCATCGCACGTACAGAAGCTACATGGCGGTTTTCGTCCCGGATTTCGGAGGCCTGAACGTTGCACACGTACAGTACTGGTTTTGCTGTTAGTAGAAACAGATCACGGACCGCATCGGTATAATGGGGCTCCTGGGGCATACTTCGCGCCGACTTCCCGCCCTCCAAATGCCTTTTGTATTCCATCAGGATCTCATGGGTTGCCTTGGCTGATTTATCACCAGCATGCGCTGCACGCTCAGTCTTCTGGATTTTTTTATCGACCGACTCCAAATCCTTGATCTGAAGTTCTAAATCGATAATTTCTTTATCTCCCAATGGATCAACGCGACCATGTACATGCACCACATTATCATCGTCGAAACAACGAAGCACATGAATGATGGCATCGGTTTCCCTAATATTCCCCAAAAACTTATTGCCGAGCCCCTCACCCTTACTGGCACCTTGCACCAATCCGGCAATATCTACGATTTCAATCGTACTGGGCACCACTTTTTCTGGTTTCACAAGCCGCGCCAATTCGGTGAGACGCTCATCGGGCACGGTAATGACGCCAAGATTGGGTTCTATGGTGCAGAAGGGGAAATTAGCAGCCTGCGCCCGCGCGTTGGAGAGGCAATTAAATAAGGTCGACTTGCCTACATTGGGCAGACCCACAATCCCACATTGTAATCCCATTTTTGTATGTTGATTTATGTTTTTTTTTAGAAGCTGATTTTTTACCCTGATTTTATAGGCTGAGTTTTATACGCTGCTCTTAAGTTTGTTCAAATCAAATTCTTACGGCCAGTGTTTACTCGTCGTCATACATCCTTCGGGCTATGGGGATGTTGATGCGGCCGAATAAATAATAGGTGCCTGAACGATAATAGGGCAACCACTCCGCACCCGTTTCAAAATTCAGGTACGAACGGCCTTTGGCCGTGGGCAGGGTTGCTCCTGCAGCGAGCGACAGCGCGCCTCGTTTCACCGTGATGGGCTGGGCCAGTATACGAACAAAACCTGCTGATGGATGCAGGTAAACGAAGCGATACATATATGTCTTCAGGCCAAAATTCCAAATCTGTGTGGCATTCTCGGATTGATACCCATTGAAGCGAAAAGCAGCGGAGGCTGATATTCTGGATGTCACATAAATATCGGCCGTCAATGAAACTCCTCCACCCCTACTACCGGGCCTGCCTGGATAATTGGCCGATCCTGCATTCATGCCCACACACAAGAAATCACCTTTAGGGGCCTGTGCCAAACCTATGATAGGGCCACTCAAAATCATCAGAAGTAAATAGGGCATACATCGATTACCTGCGCATTGAATGATTGTTGAATTCCACATATCCGCACAAAAATAGCAAGTCAACCACATACCCCACGCATCGCTTTAGTGATCGACTCAATTATTTAATTTTTTTTCGGTTCTTGCAGCTCCAAAATTTAATCCACCCAAACCAAACTTATGAGCAAAATACATGTGGCCAATCCGGTTGCCGAACTCGACGGCGACGAAATGACCCGTATTATTTGGCAATACATTCGCGAGCAATTGATTTTGCCTTTCGTTGACGTTCAACTCCTCTATTTTGATTTAGGCATCGAGCATCGAGATGCAACCAACGATCAGGTGACCATTGAAGCGGCCCATGCCATTCTCGATTGTGGCGTTGGGATCAAATGTGCCACAATCACGCCTGATGAGGCCCGGGTCAAAGAATTCGGACTTAAACAAATGTGGAAATCGCCAAACGGCACCATTCGAAACATCCTTGATGGCACCGTATTCCGTGAACCGATTGTGGTCTCTAACATTCCGCGGCTCATCCCCAATTGGACAGCACCCATTTGTATTGGTCGACATGCATTTGGCGACCAGTATCGGGCCACTGATGTGCTCATATCGGGTAAGGGCAAACTCACCATGCGATTCGAGCCTTCTGATGGTGGGGAAGCGCGCGAATGGGAGGTATTCCAATTTAAGGGTGATGGGGTAGCGTTAGCGATGTACAACACCGACGAGTCGATTCGGGGCTTCGCTCGGGCCAGCTTTAACCAAGCACTCATCAAAAAATGGCCCTTATTTTTATCGACCAAAAACACCATTTTGAAAAAATATGATGGTCGTTTTAAGGATATTTTTGAGGAAATTTACGAAAACGAGTTCAAATCGGCATTTGAGGCCGCCGGAATTTACTACGAACACCGACTCATCGATGATATGGTCGCATCTGCCTTGAAGATGAATGGTAATTTTGTTTGGGCCTGCAAAAACTATGACGGTGATGTTCAGTCTGATACTGTAGCGCAGGGGTTTGGGTCGCTCGGTCTGATGACATCAACCCTTATTACGCCAGATGGTCGCGCTATGG
>CAIVQI010000219.1 GCA_903908015.1 uncultured Bacteroidota bacterium | reverse complement strand
CAGGTCGTAGCGCGTAGATGTGGTGACGGGCGTTCGTTTCGTCGTATCTGTGTGGCCGTATGCTTGATGGAATATGATTTTTCGTTGGTGCGCGACCATCAGCTGTGCCCCAGGCATGGCGCCATTTCGGATGGCCTGCTCCATGATGCTGTCGATGCGGGCTTGGATAGCGGTGCTGAGTCCGCTTGTGATGCCGTCTTCATGGCTCAAGTTGTGTTGCGACTCCCTCTTCAGGCCCGTACCGGCGGGCAGTTCGGGAGAAATGTCAACGGGCAGCTGTCCACCCACCGCTTGCGCCCCGAAGAGCGCCTCCACTGCTGCACGTCGGGACAAGGGTTTTTCCTCATACGCACAAATCACAGCGTCGGACTCCTTTAGGGGAAGCATCCGCTGGATCAGGTAAGGATTGCCGCAGACGACATCGACACGGGGGATGTTGTGGAGTTTGCGTTTCAGTTGGTTCAATAGAGAATCGGTCAGTCCGTATGGCGGTCGTTGGCTACTGGGATGCCAGGAAATGACCGCACATTGGATTTGGGCAAGTAAACTGTCGCTCAAAAGCTGTAAAGGATTTTTAGCAGCAGGGTCGATGCGGACGGTGGGCATCAGCGCATAGACGCCGATGTGTTTGTAGACATCGTCGACCGACTGGGCTGATCCAATGCCTATGTGCAGTCCACCCCGCACCTGAGCACCGGCTAAGGGTATTCTCCCCTGGGGGTCATGCAGCAGCGTTACGGCTTGTCGGTAAACGGCCTGTTGCAATTCGGACGAACGCCCTCCATTCATTGCGGGTTTGGTCGTGATGGAACGGACCTTGTATTTGGCATGGAGGATGCGCTTGACTTTCATTTCGATGTCCTGCTCCGATAGTTCCCCCCTATTCACCGCAGCGCGAATGGAATCGTGCGCCTTTTGGAGGTCTGTGGTGAACAACAAGACATCATTTCCGGCTTTCAGGGCCTCTACTTCGAGTCGACCAGGCAGCCACCCGGCTGAAACGCCTTTCATGTTGAGGGCGTCGGTGATGATGAGTTGGTCGAACCCCTCCTCTACACGCAGGGCATCGTGCACTATGCTGCGGCTCAGGGATGCCGGCCGCACCGAATCGCCAGTCCACCCGGGCATGGCCAGATGAGCGGTCATCACGGCATCGACACCAGAGCGGATGAGTCGTCGGAAGGGCACGAGTTCGATGCTATCGAGGCGTGCTTGGCTAAAGGACAACAACGGGAGATCGTAATGTGAATCGGTGTGGGTATCGCCATGCCCGGGAAAGTGCTTGGCACAGGCCAACACCCCAGATGATTGAAGTCCACGGGCGTAGGCTTCAGCGCGGAGACTCACCTGTTCGGCCCGCGAGCCAAAGGACCGAAATCCGATGACCGGATTGTTGGGATTGTTGTTGATGTCGACCACCGGAGAGAAACTGAGGTTAAGGCCTATTTCTCTCATCTCTTCACCTATGTACCTGCCCATTTGTTCAATCAGTCGCAGATCAGAAATCGCACCGAGGGTCATTTGAAAGGGATATACTGGTGTAGAATCGATGCGCATCGACAGGCCCCATTCTGCATCGATGGAGGTGAGCAGGGGCAGGCGTGACTGTACCTGCAGCGTTTGAAGCACCAATTTGGCCTTTGTTGGACTGCTTTTCATGAGAATCACCCCGCCTGGTTGCCAGTGCCGAAAGGTTTGGAGCCAGAGTTCGCTGGGCTGTGCCGAATCGGCATACACCGCAGGCATGAGCAACTGGGTGATGCGAGTGGTATCATTGAGCTGGGCGAAGGTGGAATCGACCCATCGTCGTTGACGCGCCTCCGCTTCACTAAACTGTAATCCTTCGGTTTCCTTTTGTAAGGATTCTGTTGTGGCACGGGAATCCTCAATCATTCTTGTTTGATCAGGATGAACAGCAGGATCTGTTCGCCGCACAGCGCAACCTGTTGGCAGCAATGTGCCCAACGATAAAAACAGAAGAAGTAGTTTAAATTGGGTTTTTGGAATCAAAGTAGGGGGCGCTGGTCACACAAAAATAGGCATAGTGCAAATTAATGCGTCGGCAGATGACGCCTGAATACGAAAAGCCCATAAAATCAACCCGAAACAAACAAGCCGCGACTGGGTTTTACAGGTATTGTAACGAACTGACCTTGTACCCCCCCTTAGAGCTTTTGAATGGGCAACTCGTATACCACGAGCATTTTTTACCACCGGATGAGGCCGTCGCGCTCTCTCATGAATTAATTCATGCGGTTCCCTGGCAACAAGAACGCATACGCATGATGGGGAAATGGGTTTTGCAGCCCAGACTTACTGCCTGGTATGGCGACCCTGAGGCGTGCTATACCTATGCGGGACTCATCAATCAACCCATGAATTGGTTGGCTGTTTTGAATAAGCTTCGCATCCGTTTGGAAACCGAATTTGGGTGTCCTTTCAACAGCGTATTGTTGAACTTATACCGCAATGGGCACGATTATATGGGATGGCATTCGGACAATGAACGGTCTTTGGGGCCGAATCCGGTGATTGCCTCCATCAGCTTGGGTGCGGAACGTAGGTTTTCATTTCGCCCAAGGCCTCAGACGGTTACCGCTCAAGGAATTGAGCCAATGCCAGGCGGACAAACCGATATTTGGCTGAGGTCGGGCAGTTTGTTGTTGATGCTGGCGGGCATACAGGAAGCCTATAAACATGCCCTGCCCAAAGCGCTGCGTGTTTCCGAACCTCGGATCAACCTGACCTTTCGACATGTTTTGAATGAGGTGAAGTTCAATAAGCGTTGAAATCATCTCTTGAAACAGCCTTAAAAATAAATTACTATTCGCTGTCGTTCCATTTCGACATATCACGCTTGAGGTAGCGGCGGAATCCGGCATCCCCTATGGCATGCACTTGATTGGGAAAGAGCCTGAAAAGGCCGGCCGGCGCCACGTAACTCCCGACTGTTGTTTGCAATTCATAGCGACCTTCTACATTGGATTCTACGATGAAGGGCCGGGCCATGGGAAAATGCCGGCGCAAATACAGGAACGGCGCTAATTCCAGGCTGATGTGAATTATTTTAGTTGGTTTGGTGATGGCAAATCCGAATACATCGGGCCGGCGGAAAATATGCGCTGATTCGTTGCATTGGGGCGCGTCGAGAATTTCGATATCCTCCATGCGTTCCAGGTTGAAATATTTATTGGTTCTTGTGGAAGGCTCATAAGCCGAAATGGATTGATAATGATCGGTGAATGCTACGGGTTCCACCAAGCGGTTGCTGATGGTACCGCTGTTCGCTGAATGATAGAGTTTAAGCATCACCTGGCGCTTCTCGGTCATGGCTGTGGTGAGTAATTGGATGAATCGAGAGATTTTACCTTGGTGAATCCACTCAGCTGCACTGGCTGTTTTGCCTAAGAGGCCAAGTTTGGTGCGAATGGTTTCCGACATAGGATCCCCTGCAGGTGATTGCGCCAATACTTGAGCGAGGTAGCTTGCTTCCTCATCACTGAGCATAAGGTAGGGTGCCAGATCACTTCCCATGATCGCGTACCTTCCTTCAGAATCAACACGCACATCAAATCCCGCCTTTTTGAGGAGGTCGAAATAACGATAAATGGTTCGTTCGGAGGTGCCCAGTAGTTGACACAGGTAGCGGGTGTCTTTGGGTGGCTGTGAACGTAGGCTGCTGAGCAGCTGAAATACGCGGAAAATTCGATGCTGGTTGAACACAAACAGGGGGTTGTTTGGCAAATGTAAAAACACATTTGGCACTAAAACAATAGATGACCCTAATTGTCAGTGTTTCAGCAGCTGTTCATAAAAGATGAGTTTCTGAGCTATAGAATGGGTTTTTTCATGTGTAACCCAACTAGTTTATACAAATATCCAAACAAAACTTTTCGTGTCTAGTCGACATTGTTGTGCAAAAAGGCGTTGTTCTCACGGATTTCGGGA
This sequence comes from uncultured Bacteroidota bacterium, assembly GCA_903908015.1. Lineage (GTDB taxonomy): Bacteria > Bacteroidota > Bacteroidia > UBA7662 > UBA7662 > F1-60-MAGs140. The sequence continues at coordinate 3,577 of CAIVQI010000219.1, read as the reverse complement.
CGTTGATCGGGCGATTCGCTCAGTGTGAATCGGCTGATGGGCTGTGCGTCGCTGGGCTCAACAGCCGTCAACTGCACGCCTTTGCGCATGAAGGCCGGCTCATGACGCACTTCCCCGGGCCCTGATGCATCGTGACCCCGAAAGCTAAGCCCTCGCAATGTTTGTCGCCTGCGCTCCGACCGACCGAGCACATCCTCATGCGCTGCTTGGGCCATGGGTGGAGGCGAAGACATTGAAATTGGAGAGGTGCTTGTTTGCTGCACTGATGGTCTTGATTCTGTCTCATTTGATGCGTCGTCCTTTTTTGCATTGGAGCCAAAGAAATCCATCAATGCCTTGCTGGGTGATCGATCACCGAAAAGATGTTCGCGGAGTGTTTTCGGCTCACCCATTGGTGGAGTCGCATTGGCCCCGGCATTGGTTGGAGTCGCATTGGCCTCAGCACTTTGGTGCGTTGCTTTTTGAACGGCCTCAGGTGAACTCATTTTTGGCGATAAGTCAACCTTCGGCTGCTGGCCATCAGGCGCTGCTTGCGCTTGGCCTTGACTGTGTGCCTGATCAACCGTTTGAACGGGGGTCTGCCGCGGTGAACTTGTGTTTTGAGATGACTGTGGCCCTTGAGGGTCGAGTGTGTGTACCAGTATTTGCTTGCCCTCACGGAGCTCCAATCGAGCGCCTGACGCCAATTCGGGCTGTTGATGTTCATGTGATGCTTTGGGAGCTTCGCCTGCAGCCCCGCGATGTTGCGCCAATTCAGCGTTTTCTGCAGGTGCGTCCAAGGTTCGGCGCGTGGCCTCGATCGGTCCACCTACAAAACCAGTGGCAATAACCGTGACCCGAACAGCATCGCCCAACTGAGGATCTGTACAGTTACCCCAGATAATATTGGTGTCGGACCCGGCAGCCGATTGTATGTAATCGTTGATGTCGCCAATTTCATCGAGCGTGATTGTTTGCTCCCCCGAACTGATGTTCAGCAAAATACTACACGCACCGGTAATGTCATTGTCGCTGAGCAAGGGTGAGCTCAGCGCCTCCTTAATGGCGCCGATGGCCCTATCCTCGCCCCTTGCCAAACCACTGCCCATAACGGCCTTGCCACTCTTGCGCAATACCGTATTGACGTCCGAAAAATCCACGTTAACATGCCCTTGAATGGTGATAATTTCGGCTATTCCCTTGGCTGCAGTGGCCAAAACATCGTCGGCACGTGCAAAGGCCTGATCAAAAGCGAGATTGCCATAAACCTCCCTTACTTTATCGTTGCTGATGACTAAGGTAGTGTCGCAATGCTCCCGAAGTTGTTCCAATCCTTCAGCCGCCTGGTTCAGTCGCTTTTTTCCCTCAAAAGAAAATGGAAGGGTTACGATCCCCACGGTGAGGATGTCGAGTTCGTGGCACAGACGGGCAATCACGGGTGCTGCTCCGGTTCCCGTTCCTCCTCCCAAACCGGCGGTAATGAACACCATCCGGGTATCTGCACCCAGATGCGCCCGCAAATCATCGAGCGTTTCAATGGCTGCCTCACGTCCAACTTCAGGACGATTGCCCGCTCCCCGGCCAGCCGTAAGGTTGGGGCCCAATTGTAGGCGAATGTTCACCTTGCTGCGTTCCAGTGCCTGGTAATCGGTATTGCAGAGCAGGAAGTCTACCTCATGGATACCGGTTTGGAACATATGATTGACAGCATTTCCACCGGCACCACCCACGCCGATGACTTTTATGATATTGGGCCTTGCAGCAGGCAGATCAAATACCAGGCTTCCTGAAGCGGGAGATTGAAAAGACATAGAATTCATATTTATAATGTTATTTTTTTATTTATAATATTAGTGAATAGGATCATTTGAACGATTTCGTCGGTTTGGATGGCGCTTATTGGGCTTATCGTTGAATGTATCTTCCATCCAGAGACCTGCGCGACGAATGAAATTATCAAAGAAGCTGCCCCGGATGACCCCTGCCTCGGAGGGTTGATCGCCTTCACGTGCCCGACCATGGCGTGCAAAATCTTTCAGGCCGAGCATCACGAGTCCGACCCCAGTGGCATAATGGGCATTCGCCACCCGCTCGTTGCCGGCGGCCAGATGTTCGCCCGGACAACCCAAACGAACGTCGAGTCCGGTCATGTATTCGAACAGTGGACGAATATGCCGCAATTGTGAGCCGCCGCCGGTGAGTACAATCCCCCCGATTAATTGACGCTCAAAACCCGACAGCCGAATAGCATAACGAACATGTTCGACCATCTCTTCCACGCGCGATTGAATGATGGAAGCCAGATTTCGGGTTGATATTTCTTTAGGATCACGCCCTTGTAGGTTCGGCACCACCACAATTTCATTGTCGCGCACCTCCTTGGCCAGTGCCGAGCCAAACTGCACCTTCAATCGCTCAGCTTGGGCAGCCATGATGGCACAACCCAGATGTATGTCGTGGGTGATGATGTTTCCCCCGAGTGGAATGCTGGCCGAATGCCTGATGATGTTGTCTTTGAAAATGGCGATGTCGGTGGTGCCTCCTCCAATGTCTACCAAGGCCACACCGGCCTCACGTTCATCTGCATGCAGTACGGATTCAGCCGATGCAATCGATTCGAGGATGAGGTCGCTGACCTCCAGCCCTGCCCTGATCACACAGCGTGTTAGCATACTGGCTGAAGCAATTTTGCCTGTGATGACGTGGAAATCGGCGTCGACATGCACGCCGCTCATCCCCACAGGATCTTTGATGCCGGTGATGTGATCGACCCGAAATTCCTGGGGCAGCACATGAATGATCTCAGACCCCGTTTCCATCGGAAGGCGGTACATCGAATCAACCATTTGATCAACTTCCTGGCGTGATATTTCTACGGTATTGCTCATCCTCAGAATGGAATACCGGTGTTGCAAGCTATTGATGTGTTGGCCTGCAATGCCTACATGCACAACGCCAATATCGACCTGGGCGCTGTCTTCCGCCGCCTTAACGGCTTTCTGAATAGCGAGTACCGTCTTGTCGATGTTTTGCACTTCGCCCAAATTCACGCCATCGGAAACGGCGGATCCTTGTCCGAGTATGTCAATTTTCCCATGTTCGTTGCGCGAACCCACAATGGCACAAATCTTCGTGGTGCCCACATCGAGGCCCACCACAATTTCCTCGGGTGGAGGTTCAGGTTTTATTTTTCGCATACCAATTGGTTTTTATAGGTTAGGTTGATGGTTGACCAGGCATTGAGGCCGCCAGAGCGGGTTGATTGTCGGCAGAATTCTTTCAGCTTTTCCGTTTTGGCTTGCCAGCGGGTGGTGTCGCCCAATAAGATGCGGGCGCCACCGAGGCGGGGAATCAATTCAACAAACCCATTGGTGTCGGCATACAACTGTACGATCATGCTGTTGAGCCAAGCATCTTTGCGGATGCGGTCTGCCAAATCGGCCAGCAAGAGCATCTGGGGATCACGCAAGCTGTCGCCCAGTGTGGGGCGGTGACTGATATACCCGCTCGCTACAGGCACGTTGGCGGTAAATCCGCTGCCTGCATCCATGGCTCTGCGCTCTGAATCTATGTAACAATGCTCTTGCCATCGGTTGAT
>CAIVQI010000218.1 GCA_903908015.1 uncultured Bacteroidota bacterium | reverse complement strand
GAGCACAGCAAGGCATAATATTCGACCCTTCATTTCGACCGCAAAATTAGGGGTTTATAACCGTACTTCCCCCTAAAATATCGACAATTCAATAGTCATAAATTCCGGTGAAGCAGCATAATTTGGTAGGGTGCCAGGAAGATGGAATCAGATAGCTGAATCGTGCTGTTCGTTACTTGCTCGCGCCAATTAGTGCCCCTATGGTCTGTTGGCACGACCATGGTTTTTCCCTGGTTACGAAGGTTCACCAGCCACCAAATTTCATTGGCGGAACCGGAGCGATGCACACTCAGTAGGTCGGGGTGGGGGTGAATGCTGCGCGTTCCAGTGCGCACTAAGGGGTGAGTGGCGTAAAATCCCAATATGGTTCTGTAGGTTGTCAGCATAACAGGATTGGCCGACCAGTTGAGTTGGGAAATGGAGAAAAACGGGACGCGACCGGTTGTTCCCATTTCCTGACTGGAATACATAAGCGGAGCGCCCCCCAAGGCAAAGGTGGCTGCTGAGGCGGCGAGGGCACCCTGAATGCCACCGAAAAGGCCAACAGGGGTGGCGTCCCAGGCCGATTCGTCGTGGTTGGTGGTGAATCTGAGCCAGGCTGTGCCCGCAGGGGCGTTCTGGTATTCCTGGTTATCGGCATCGACTAAGCGCTGCACACTTTGCCCGGCATACACCTGCTTGAGGGCGTTGTACCACTGCCAGCTGAATGCCAGATCGAAACCTGCAAGGAAGTGGTCGGCCCGACTGCCTTCAGCGAGGAGCAGAACGTTTCGGTTGGGGATAGACCGAATGTCGAGCCAGGTTTCTTGCCAGAATTCAAAAGGCACACCATCTGCGTAGTCGCACCGAAAACCATCGACATTCGCCTCCAGCAACCAATACTTCATGGCATCCTGCATGGCCCTTCTCATATCGGCATTGTTGAAATTGAGGTCGGCCACATCCTGCCAGTTGGTGCCGGGCGGGTGAATCACATCACCCGATGCATTCGTTGTGTACCACCCATCATTGGCCATCCATGGATGATCCCATGCCGTATGGTTTGCCACCCAGTCTAGGATCACCGCCATACCCAAAGCGTGGGCCGAGTCGGTGAGCGTGCGCAAGTCTGCCATGGTACCGTACTCTGCGCCCACTGATTTATAGTCACGTACACAATAGGGTGAATTGATTCCACGGAGTTGTCCGACAGGGTAAATGGGCATGAGCCACAAAACATTGGTGCCCAAACTTTTGATGTGCGTGAGTTTTTGGATCACGCCCTGCAGATTGGGGTTGGGCCCCAATGCCCTGAGGTTCACCTCATACATCACTACCTGTTCGGCATTCGGCACCGCCTGGAACGGGATTCCGTACTGGGTATAACCCACCGGATCGGGCCTGGGCGTTATGGGATTGGGTAATGGCTTGCGGCAAGCACTGAAGCCCGCCAAGAATAATAAAAGCAGGGCGATGCCCATTAATCGATACCGACGCATACTTTTTAAAGATTGTTCAACAAACGTAATAAAAAGGATTAAATGAACAATCTTGAGCCGTAAGGTCGATTTCACGTCCTTTAAAAATTTGGATATGGCGATGACAACTACCCCATCGTGGTTTGGATAAGTAGAAGGTATCGGGCTCCAATTCCTCCAGATTGGTCACTATTTCAGGGGTTAAGTAACCCAACAAGCGACAAATGTCGGGTAAGAGCCCTTTGTCTTGTGCCAGTTCCATGGCATTAGACGATGAGGCCGTGTGAACCAGCCTATTCCATTCCAGCCATCTGGCCATGTCAACCTGGCTCATTTTTCTATACCCGTAAGACAGATTGAAGAGCACGTCAAAATCAACCTGAGTTTATCGTATTTTTGAAGCATGGCCGAAACACTCGATTTGAAAACCCTTGAAGGCATTGACAAACTGGAGTTTCTCGCCAGGCAAGTTGTGGAGG
>CAIVQI010000217.1 GCA_903908015.1 uncultured Bacteroidota bacterium | reverse complement strand
CCGGAGAGGTGTCCGAGTGGTTGAAGGAGCACGCCTGGAAAGTGTGTATATCCGAAAGGGTATCGCGGGTTCGAATCCCGCCCTCTCCGCCACCTCCCCGGCACGACAAAGATTGTTCATTGACTTAAACATAACCTAATAAACCACCCCTTAAAAAACCGACTTATGAAAAGAAAGTCACTTTTAGTTTCCCTGCTGATCATGGGAATATGTACACTTGGCCATTTGTCATTCGCCCAGGATGCGCCATCCGGTGACACGACCAAGCAAGATACAGCCGCTGCTGCGGCGCCAGTGGTCGATTCAATGGCCAGCGCGGAAGAGGCCGTAGCCCCACCAGCCGAATCTACAGTACACCAGGTCATCAAGCAAAAATTTATTGAAGGCGGTTGGGAATGGATGAGCCCAATTTTAATTTGCATGATCATTGGCCTAGCCATTGTGGTGGAGCGAATTATTTATTTAAATTTGGCGACTACCAATACGAAGAAGCTGTTATCCAAGATTGAGGATGCCATGAAAAGCGGGGGAGTTGAAGCTGCTAAGGAATTGTGCCGCAATACCCGTGGACCAGTGGCGAGCATTTTTTATCAAGGTTTGGATCGGGCTCATGAAGGCGTAGAAATCGTTGAGAAGTCCATTACCTCCTATGGATCTGTACAAATGGCCCAGCTTGAGCGCGGATTGGTATGGATTTCCTTATTTATTGCTTTGGCTCCGATGCTTGGATTTATGGGTACGGTTGTGGGAATGATCCAGGCCTTCGACGCCATTGAAGCGGCAGGTGACATCAGTCCATCACTCGTAGCGGGCGGTATCAAAGTCGCGTTATTGACCACGGTAGCTGGACTTATCGTAGCGGTTGTGTTACAGATCTTTTACAATTATCTACTGTCAAAAGTTGATGGGTTGGTCATTGATATGGAAGACTCAAGCATTGGACTAGTTGATATTTTGGTGAAACACCAAGCAAAAAAGTAAGGTATAAAACTATGGGATCTGAATCTACCATCAACATATTGTTGATTATTTCTTACGTACTCATGGCGGTTAGCCTTTTAGGAGCCATTATCTTCCCTCTTTACCATATGGTAACAGATTTCTCAAAGGCTAAAGGTGCTTTAGTGGGCTTACTTGGTGTAGTGATACTGTTTGGAGTCAGTTTTGTGCTTTCAGGGAATGAGGTTTTGCCTGCATATGAAAAATTTAACATTACGCCATTCTTATCACAATTTATCGGGTCATCGTTGGTCATGAATTACATTTTGGGAGTAGGGGTAATAGTGATTGCGTTGCTTGGAGAAGTGTACAATGCATTTAAATAATGAGAAGGAATCGTACAACGCCTGAGGTCAACGCCGGCTCAATGGCCGATATAGCGTTTCTTTTGCTCATTTTCTTTTTGGTTACCACAACCATCGATACCGATCGCGGTATTTCCATTCGACTCCCACCAATGCCTGAAGAGAATCAACCAGAAAACGATATTCGAATCAAGGAGAGAAATGTTATGAAGGTGTTGGTGAATGCCAATGATCAGCTGTTGGTTAATGGTGAACTCCTGAATGTGAAAGATTTGAAGCGAAGAACAAAAGAGTTTATTGATAACCCAAGAAGAGATCCAAATCTATCAGAGAGTCCCACCAAAGCAGTTATATCACTCAAGAATGACCGGGGCACTTCCTATAACATTTACATAACTGTTCATAATGAGCTGAAGGCAGCGTATAATGAACTCCGTGATGCCAAGGCGAAGGCAGATTTTGGAAAGCCTTTTGAAAAATTGAATGAAGCGCAGCAAAATATTATCAAGGATTATTACAGGCAGGTGATTTCAGAAGCTGAACCCGAAAACGTAGGAGGCGCCTAATATGAAACTCGAAAAGAAAAAGAAACCCGCACCGGCTATCTCTACATCCTCCCTGCCGGATATTGTTTTTATGTTGTTGTTCTTCTTTATGGTGACAACCGTCATGCGGCAGACCGATTTAAAGGTGAAGGTAGTTGTACCCCAAGCAACTGAAATTCAGAAACTTGAGAAAAAATCTTTAGTGAGTTATATCTACATCGGCTCGCCCACTGAAAGTTTTCGGGCAAAATTTGGTACCGCACCCAGAATTCAATTGAATGACGCCTTTGCTTCACCTAATCAGGTTGTGGAGTTCATCGAAAAGGAGCGTGCAGCAAGGGCAGAGGCGGAGGTACCATTGATGACTACTTCCATTAAAGCTGACAAAGAGGCAAAGATGGGTATCGTTACAGATGTAAAGCAGGAATTGCGCAAATGTAATGCGTTGAAATTGAATTATTCTTCCAGTAAGCGCGCCGAGGTCTACAATTAGTCGGGTGGGTTGTTTGTGCCTGTCGAAAGAGCCCCCGATCTGATTCTATCTCATGAGCCGTTTAGACGAGATTAGGCGCCCGGTACATCGGGAGATGGAGGCGTTTGAGCAGCGGTTTAAGCAGGCCATGAGCAGTAAAGTGCCCCTACTGGATAAAGTAACCCATTATATCGTACGACGAAAAGGAAAGCAAGTGCGGCCCTTATTCGTTTTTTTATCGGCCGGACTTGCAGGAGGGGTTCGTGAATCGACCTATGTTGGTGCCGTTTTGGTGGAATTATTGCACACAGCTACCCTGGTGCATGACGATGTAGTGGATGACGCACACCTGAGACGTGGTTTTTTCAGCATCAATGCGTTGTGGAAGAATAAGATCGCGGTTCTGGTTGGTGATTATTTGCTCAGTAAGGGTTTGCTTCATGCCTTACACCACCGAGAGCACCAATTATTGGACCTGGTTTCTGATGCTGTTCGTAAGATGAGTGAGGGTGAACTACTTCAAATGGAAAAGGCCCGTAAATTAGACATTACGGAGGAGGTGTATTTCGACATTATTTCCAATAAGACAGCCAGCCTCATGGCGGGTTGTTGTGCCGTTGGCGTGGCCTCTGCAGGGGCGGACTTGGATTGGGTAGAGAACGCCCGTGTTTTTGGTGAGAAAGTGGGATTGGCCTTTCAGATTAAGGATGATTTATTGGACTTGGGAAATGATCCCACTGGAAAATCGTCTGGTGTGGATTTGAAAGAGAAGAAAATGACACTGCCCCTCATATTTTCTTTAGACAAGGCAGGATCTGGTGAAAAGCGCCGCATCATGGGTTTGGTACGCAGTGATGAAATGAACCCCTCAAAGACCAAGGAGGTAGTACGTTTTATGCATGAATGGGGGGGTATTGAATACGCTAAAAATCGCATGAATGGATTGCGTGATGAGGCGCTGCGTTTACTGAGTCATTTTCCAGAAAATGCTTGTCGCACGAGCCTGGCAGATTTGGTCGCCTTCACGGTCGACCGTAGCCGGTGAGAATTTTGTTAGTGCTGTGTTTTTGGTTTGCCGCATGAGGTTTATGGGTGATATCGGCTGCCACCTGCCTATGAGCTAAGCTAAGTTGTTGCGCTACTGCTTCTACAGATTACAGCTGTTTAAAAGGGCATCTGCTAAAGTTCGGTCGTTACTCAGTCTGGGGACCTTGTTCTGACCGCCCAGTTTCCCTCTTTCTTTGAGCCATAGATAGAAGCTGCCCTCAGGAAGGCTGATGAGCTCGGGTGAGCGAAGGGCCATATCACCCGTACGTTTGGCGTCGTAATCGGAATTAACACTGCGTAACTCTTCATCAATTATGGTGATAAAATTCTGTGAGTCGTTTGGAGCAATTTCAAATTCAATGAGCCACTGGTGGGCGCCCGACTGCCTTCCAGATAGGAAAATTGGGGCAACTGTGTAGTCACGAACATGTGCTCCGGTACGTAAACAAGCACTGGAAAGGGCATGTTCGGCATTTTCCATCATGACCTCCTCCCCTACGATGTTGATGTATTGCTTGGTGCGACCAGAGAAATGGAAACGGAAGGGATATTTTTGAGTAAATCGGATGGTATCCCCAATCAAATAGCGCCAAAGGCCAGCATTGGTACTTAAAACAGGTGCATATGGGCGGTTCAGTTCAATTTCATCGAGTGTATACGTTCTAGGGTGTGATTGCCCGACGTCGGAAGGATCCATAAACTCATAATAGATACCGTAGTCGAGAAGCAAGAGCATTTCACCTTGGCTATTGAGTCGGTCAGCGAAACCAAAAAAGCCCTCAGAGGCGTTGTAAGTCTCCATATAATTCATTCGATCCGAAGGGATCAATTGTCTGAACGACTCACGGTAGGGCTCGAAACCTACCCCACCATGAAAATAGACCTCCATATTGGGCCAAATTTCACTGATGTTGGATTTACCAGTATGGTTCAGCATCCAACGAAATAACACCAAAAACCAAGTTGGAACCCCGGTCATATTTGTAACATCTTGTGGCATGGTTTCTCGGGCTATGCGTTCAACCTTCACTTCCCAATCGTCCAGTAAGGCTACGGAAAGTTCGGGCGTACGGATGAATTCGACCCAAAAGGGTAGATTTTGCATCAACAAGGCCGACAAATCACCATAATAAGTGCCCTCCTTGAGCGAATTGATCTTGTGGCTTCCCCCGATCGTGAGCCCTTTGCCTGAAAAAATCTGCGTATCGGGAACCAATGAGCAATACATGGCCAGCATGTCTTTGCCCGCTTTGAAATGACACTCCTCGAATGCTTCCTCGCTCACTGGAATAAACTTACTTCGGTCATTGGTGGTGCCACTTGACTTAGCAAACCACCTGATTTCTGTGGGCCATAGCACCTGTTGCTCGCCCTTCATGACCCGTTCAATCCATGGAAACAAATCTTCATAGTGAGATACAGGCACCCGCTCACGATAATCCTCTACAGTTTGAATGTGGGCGTAGCCATGGGCACGACCCCACTGGGTGTCGCGCGCTTTGTGAAGGAGTTGCCGAAATACATCATTTTGCACCTCCATGGGGTACTTCATAAACAACTCAACCTGATGGAGGCGTTTTTTCATCCACCAGCTGATCAGCGAATTTAAGACCGACATGCTTCAGGTGGGTATTTTCCTTTTCAATTCAAAATGTTGACCCAAATAAAGGCGTCGCACCTCGGGGTCAACCGAAAGTTCTTCTGGAGTGCCCGAACGAAGGATTTTGCCTTCATACAGGAGATAAGCTTTGTCGGTAATTGACAAAGTTTCATTGACATTGTGGTCGGTAATCAAAATGCCGATGTTCTTTTGCTTCAAACGAAATACGATCCCTTGGATGTCTTCTACAGCAATTGGGTCGACTCCAGCAAAGGGCTCATCGAGCAAAATGAAGGAGGGGTCGGCGGCGAGAGAACGGGCTATTTCGGTTCGGCGGCGTTCTCCACCCGATAAGACGTCGCCTGGATTGCGGCGCACCTGTTGAAGGCCGAATTCTTCCAGCAATTCCTCAAGGCGAGCGGTTTGCTCAGATGGGGTGCGTGGTGTGAACTGCAAAACCGCACGAATGTTGTCTTCCACCGAGAGTTTCCGAAAAACGGATGCTTCCTGGGGAAGGTAACCGATGCCCAAACGCGCACGTTTATACATAGGAAGGTCAGTAATATCCAGCCCATCTAGGAAAACACGCCCTGTATCGCTGCGAATAAGACCCACCATCATGTAAAAAGTAGTGGTTTTGCCGGCCCCGTTGGGACCAAGAAGGCCAACGATCTCGCCACGTGCTACCGAAACAGATACCTGGTCGACCACCTTTCGACGCCGGTATTGTTTAACCAAATGCTCAGAATGAAGAATCATTTCGGGAGACAGTTCAGAGAAATTTGATGTCTTTGATGATCAACTTTATTTCGGTTTGGCCTCTATAAGTGCTCTCTTCAATAGTATAGGCCATATTGAAGGGGAGGCCCTTGGCCATCCGATTGAGGTGAGTGGCCGAACCAAAGGCAATGGCACTAAACGAATGACTATCCTCCTGCCTTACCTTCATTAAAAGGTGATTTTCACCCACTATTTTGGCCGTTCCATCGGAAAAGACGGCTTCTGAAGCGAAAATAGGTTGTGGATTTTCTGGACCAAAGGGAGCAAACTGCCGCAAGATCCTGTAGAATTTCGGGGTGATTTGTGACAATCTGATGGGACGTTCGATGTCGAGCGACGGAAATAGTTGCTCCTCGAGAATCAAGCGGTCAACCTCCTGTTCGAAACGGGTACAAAAAGCCTCAAGATTTTCTGCTTTGATGGTGAGGCCCGCCGCTGCTTCGTGCCCACCAAATTGTTCGATGCACTCTGAACAGCCCAATAATGCCTGGTAGATGTTGAAGCCATTTACTGTCCGCGCTGAGCCTGTGAGCAGGCCGTCGACGTGACTAAACACCACGGTTGGGCGGTAATACTGCTCCACAAGGCGTGAGGCCACAATGCCCAATACGCCTTTATGCCAATGGGCACCGAAGACGACCGTGGTTTTGCGCTGGGAGAAATTTTCGCTGCATCGGGCCATTTCAATAGCCTCCCGGGTAATCACCGCATCCACATCCCGACGGTCTGAATTGGTTGTGTTGATGGCGGCCGCCTGCACATCAGCGTCGTTCATTTCGTTGCACAACAACAAGGCGACCGCTTGACGCGCATCACCCATTCTGCCAGCGGCATTGATCCGTGGAGCGATCGAGAAAACGATGTCATTGACAGTGAGCTCGGTTTTGGGTCGCGACAGTTGGATGACTGCCTTGAGGCCCGGACACGGATTCTGATTGAGTTTTTGGAGGCCGTAATAGGCCAATATCCTGTTTTCGCCAATTAATGGAACGAAGTCGGCCGCGATACTGACAGCAACGAGATCCAGCGATTGGGAGAGCCATTCGGTCGATAAACCATGTTTGATCGTGTAGGCCTGCACCAGTTTGTATCCAATGCCGCAACCGCTCAACTCTTTAAAGGGATAGGTGCAACCAGGTTGTTTGGGATTGAGAATAGCCAAGGCTTGAGGCAAAACGGATGGCAAATGGTGATCGGTCACCACCACATCGATCCCCAATTCGTTGGCCCATTCCACCTCTGCCACTGCGGTTATGCCACAATCGAGGGTAATGATGAGGTCAATGTTGTTCTCGGCTGCCCATTCCACCCCTGTCATGCTGAGGCCATACCCTTCCGAATGACGGTCCGGCACATAGAATTGTACAGATGGATTGAGGGATTTGATGAACCGAAACAACACAGCAATGGATGTTGTGCCATCCACGTCGTAGTCGCCATACACCAGGATCCGTTCCTGGCGATGGATGGCAACTGTCAGGCGATCTACTGCTTTTTCCATATCCTTCATCAGAAATGGATCATGCAATTTGCTGAGATCAGGACGAAAATAATCACGCGCCTGCTCGAATGAGCAAACATTCCGGTGGCACAACAGCCACGCTATGGGTTCGTCGACCTGCAAGGCCTCGGAAAGGGCTGCCACAGATGCCGAAGGCGGTGCCTGGGCATACTTCCATTTCTTTTCGGACTTCGTGGTTTCGGTCAGCACAGAATCAGGCATGTATCGATAATTGCTCAATATACGGGTCGCGAGCGAAATACTCAAAAGCGAGCCGAGGCGAAATCATTTTCATTGCTAAAATTCTTTCAAACGTTTTTCTAGCGCATACATTTCATCGCGGTATCTGGCCGCTTCCATATAGTCGAGTTCACGCGCCGCTTTTTCCATGTTCTTGCGGGTATCGCGCAGCATTTTCTCGATTTGAGGCTTACTGAGGTATGGCAATAGGGGATCAGCAGCAAGGTCATTCTGATCTGCGGTGTTTTCAGAAGGTGAAAGTGTTGAACTTTCATGGTTGCGAATGTCCAATACTGCGGATTGTCCCATGATTTCTTCGCGGCTTTTGGTAATTCCCCTTGGGGTAATGCCATAAAGTGTGTTATGAGCCATTTGCTTTTCGCGCCTTCTCGTGGTTTCACTCATGGTTTTCTCCATAGAATCCGTGATTTTATCCGCATAAAATATTACCCTACCCGCAACATTACGGGCGGCACGGCCCGCTGTTTGGGTTAATGACCTTGCACTTCGCAGGAAGCCCTCTTTGTCGGCATCCAATACTGCCACGAGCGAGACTTCTGGGAGATCCAGCCCTTCCCGCAATAAATTCACCCCAATCAGTACATCGAATTTACCGAGACGAAGGTCACGCAGTATTTCAATACGGTCAAGGGTATCCACCTCACTGTGGAGATACCGACAACGTATGCCTAGTCCACCCATATAGCGGGCCAGCTCCTCCGACATCCGTTTGGTGAGGGTGGTCACCAGCACCCGTTGACCGCATTCGATGGTGTTTTGTACCTCATTCAATAGGTCATCGACCTGAGTGGCCACCGGTCTTACTTCAATCGGGGGGTCAAGCAGGCCAGTCGGACGAACGACTTGCTCCACCACAACGCCTTCACTTTTGATCAGCTCGTAGTCGCCTGGTGTGGCGCTCACGTAAATGATTTGTCCAGTGAGTTGCTCAAATTCTTCGAAACGCAGCGGACGATTGTCGAGGGCCGCAGGCAGCCTAAAGCCATAGTCAACCAGGTTCAATTTACGGCTTCTGTCTCCCCCATACATGGCCCTTAATTGGGGGAGGGTTTGGTGACTTTCATCGAGGAACAGCAGAAAATCATCGGGGAAATAGTCAAGCAGACAAAAGGGGCGCTCCCCGGGCTTGCGTTGGTCAATATAGCGCGAGTAGTTTTCTATACCCGAACAATAACCCAGTTCACGAATCATCTCGAGGTCGAAAGTCACCCGTTCTTCGAGTCTTTTGGCTTCTTCAAAGCGTCCCACTTCTTTAAAATAATCCACCTGAGCCACCATATCATCCTGAATGGCGCATAAGGTGTCATGCATCCGTTCGCGTGGGGTGATGTAGTTGTTGGCAGGGAAGATGGCCAGGTGATCAAGAATTTCACCGCTGCTTCCGTTGATGGGGTCTGTCACCGACATTCGTTCGATTTCGTTACCAAATAACTCGATTCGATAAGCAAAATCGGCATAGGGTGGATAAATCTCGATGTTGTCGCCCTGCACGCGAAAGTGCCCCCGCGTGAGCTCGGCGGTGGTACGCGTATATAGGATGTCGACCAGTGCATGCAACAGTGCGTTTCGGGTGATGCGCTCTCCTTTGGTTAAGCGAATCACCTTTTCGGTGTAGTCTTTGGGATTTCCCATGCCATAAATGCAACTGACCGAGGCCACCACCAACACATCGCGCCGACCACTCATGAGCGAGGAGGTGGTGCGCAGCCTTAATTTTTCGATCTCTTCATTGATAGCCAGATCCTTTTCGATATACGTATTGGTGGTGGGTATAAATGCCTCTGGCTGGTAGTAATCGTAGTAGCTTACAAAATACTCTACTGCATTCTGGGGAAAGAATTGCCGGAATTCACCATACAGCTGCGCAACTAGTGTTTTGTTATGGGTCAGGATTAGGGTGGGCCGGTTGATTTGGGCGATGACATTCGCCATGGTAAAGGTTTTTCCGCTGCCTGTGACCCCCAACAGAACCTGTGCGCCATCACCCCTTGAGATGCCCTCACATAGGGCGCGAATCGCCTCGGGCTGGTCGCCTGCCGGGGGATAGGGGGAGTGTATCTGGAATTCCATTTGGGGGGCTTAACCTGTAAAAATAAGGGCGTGTAACCTGCAAAAATAGGGGCGTGTAACCTGCAAAAATAGGGGCTGGCTGACGCTTGAGGGAGATAAATACGAAAGCGATCTGGATTTCGTTTTATTTTTTTTCTCACAGAAGTTTTTTATTTATTGATTTCCTATTTTTACCCAATGCAGGATGTAGTTTCATTTGTACTTGAAAAGGCGCGTAAGAGGGG
>CAIVQI010000216.1 GCA_903908015.1 uncultured Bacteroidota bacterium | reverse complement strand
TCAGACTCGGCCAGTTTCGACATTGATTACCCGCTCAATCAGGGACTCACACCTTATTTTTATACACCACCATATTCACTCACCAACCCGCTTCCTGGATTGCTCGGGCCTGGTGTGGTTGGCGCTGCCAATCACCCGATCAACCCCGTGAGTGGTGAAATGGTGCTGCGTCCGAACCAAACTGGCACATTTGTTACCGTCATTAAAGTGATTTCTTACCGTTGTGGCCAAAAAATAGCCGAGGTGTTTCGCGATTTTAGTTTGAAGATTATTCCGCTGCCTGCGAATTACCCACCAGTCTTTAATCCAAATACCCCACCCACCAATCCGTCTTACTTCTACCAGCAACGTCCACCTCAAATACGTTCGGAGTTGAAAGATGCGGCCGGAAATGATGTGTTTACCTACAACTTTTACGCGAAAGACACCATCAGTTTATACTTAAGGGTAGAAGATATTTTGCCCATTTGGACGAATTACCCCAATGAAGACCCAGCTCCTCAGGGGTTCTTCACTGTGTTCAACAGCAGCCAAATTGGCCTTGGTAATAACCCCGGGGCTTGCAATTTTCCGCCCTGCATGACGCTTCGTGGCCCCAGTGATCCGCCACTTCCGGCTCCAGCCATCACGGTGCCAACCACTCAATTTTTGTACCCCGGTGGACCGGTCATAGGTACTGGTTTTGATCAATCTGGGGTTACCCAAGGTGGCGGCCAAATCAGTTGGATTCCAGATTGTTCCAATCTGCCAAGTCGGGCCATCACCCTTTGTGGCACCTCTGTTACAGGCTATAAGGTCGATGTGTCTGCCACCGATTTAATATGTCCGGTTCCTGGTCGCACCAGTCGGATCGTCACCTTCAACATACTGAACCTGCCACAACTGGTGGCGCCACGTCTTTTGGGTGTTTCGGCAGCCTCCAACAATGCCTCAGTACGGCTTCATTTTAGTCAATTTGTGGATACAGTGACCATCGACCCGGTCGATTCCTTCTACTTCCAGGCCATCCCGGATCCAGATTACAAGCGCCGAAAGTCTGCTGAGCGCCGCAAACGCTCCTTTGTGAGTTACCGGATTTATCGGGCCTCGGTGCCTGCCGGACAACCTCTGGTGCGAACAGGTCCGACCGCCACACCCTTCACTCCAGTGGGCGAAGGCTATGTTCTAGACTCGGTGTCCATCACCGACACCGATCCAACTTTAGACCTCCTGAACAACGACTACTACTATTATTTGGTCAACACATCGACCTGCGACAGTATTGAGTCCTTGCCATCTGATACGCTGAAAGTCATGCGGGTTAGGGTGACCAACCTTCAACCTGCTCAAATCGGAATGGGGGTTGCCTGGGATACCATGACTGTTTTGCAGGGCATCCCTT
This sequence comes from uncultured Bacteroidota bacterium, assembly GCA_903908015.1. GTDB lineage: Bacteria > Bacteroidota > Bacteroidia > UBA7662 > UBA7662 > F1-60-MAGs140. The sequence continues at coordinate 1,979 of CAIVQI010000216.1, read as the reverse complement.
ATCCTGCGTATTCAAATGGTGATTTTGTCATAGAACGCGAGTTTTTCTTCCGGACGCCAGGGGTTTGGCAAACATTGGATACTGTTAGGGCGTGGAATTATGCTGATTTGGCGATGAATTGTACCGATTCCATCAACTATCGTGTGGGCCTGCTCACTTCACTTGGCTTCACCTTGTATTCGTCTGTTGATGGCGATAACTTCAACAACAATTACCAGCCGCCTGCAGTAACCGTATTACACGCCTCGGTTGATAGCCTCAGCGGTAATGCTGTTTTGAGTTGGTTGCCGGGCGATTGCAATGCCATCGACAGATACATCATCTACCGATACCTGGGTCCCGGGAGTTGGCAGCCCCTGGACACAGTCTATGGTTGCCTGAATACTTGGTGGGAAGACCTGAGGAGCGGGCAAAACCCTAACGATAGCTCCCTCATTTATGGTGTGGCCTCTGTCGATTCTTGTCGCAATGTAGGGTTGGTATCGCGCCAACATGCCACGATTTTCCAAACAGGAATGATTGATGAATGCCGGGAATCCATGAACCTCATGTTCACTGGCTACGATGGCTTCCCTGTTGGGCGTTATGAAATTTGGCGCTCTGGAGGAGGAATGCCCGCTTTTAGGGTTGGTACAGTGGCTGGTGGTCAGGTGTTTTATGCCTATGAAGATCGGTTCGACTTAATGCGCGATTCGACGTATTGTTATACCATTTTAGCTTTCCGGCCATCAGGTACGCCCAACAGCGATACCATCGCATGGTCGAATGTGGTATGTCTCACAGCAAATTGGATCACCCCAACTGAGGTCACGTATATCCGCAAGGTATCGGTCAATCCCTTAACGAATCAGATTGAATTACTTTATTGGATCGATAGCGATGCAGACATTGATTCGGTTGTGTTGCAACGGTCAACGGGTAGCCCCAATGCCTATCGGGATGTTCGACGCCTTCCGATTTTCGCATTGTTGCCTGATCTAACCGGTCAGTATAGAGAGCTTCGCTACACCGATCCAACGGCGGATCCGTTGACCGATATCTATTACTACCGGGTAAAATTAATCGATTTTTGTGGCAGGGAGTCGGATTCTTCGGCAGTGGCCAGAAGCATTTGGTTGCGTGCTAAGGCGGAAGCAGATTTCACCACACAGATTCGGAATCTTGTAGAATGGAATTCTTATGATTCATGGCTCGGCGGGGTGGAGCGCTACGAGTTGCTCTTTAATGTGCCCGGTCGTACCGCTGGCTTCATCCCGTTGTCGACCGAGCCATCAGTTGCCCGCGAATTTGCGCATGATGTCATAGGCAGTGAAGGCGTTCCAGGAGAATATACCACAAATCATGACGGCCAATTCCAATATCGTCTCGTGGCCATTGAGGTGCCTGGAAATGATTTAGGAACGCGCGACACAGTGTTTTCAAATCAGGCCAATATGCTTCAGTATCCGAGGATGTTTGTGCCTACCGGTTTCAGGCCCGATGGGTTTTCACCTGTGTTCCGTCCGATTGGGGTTTATGTAGACACAACGCGATCGTATGACATGGAAATTTTTGACCGTTGGGGCGCGTTGATGTTCCGTACGATGAGCTACGCCGAGGGTTGGGACGGAAAGATTCAAGGTAGTAAGGAGCTGGCACCTCCCGGGGTCTATGCCTTTACTTTGAATTTCACTGGACGCAACGGAAAACCGTATCAGCGGAAAGGAACGTTCACCGTGGTTCGGTAGTATCGATTTTCTGGCTCCGCCCCGGCTTGAGTGGTATCGGGGTTTGTCCCGTTTCGTTACTTGAGTGGTATCGTTACTTGAGTGGTATCGTTAATTGAGTGGTATCGATACTTAAGTTGTTCCCCGCTGTTTCAAGTAGGCCTGAGCGGTCTCCACCAGTTCTTCGTACCAGCTTAAGCCATAACAGCGAATAAGTGCAGTTTTGAGGAATTGATAGACCGGTACCTTCATCGCTGAACCGCAGGTGCATGC
>CAIVQI010000215.1 GCA_903908015.1 uncultured Bacteroidota bacterium | reverse complement strand
GCCAATCTCAGGGCGAACGTCCTGCACCCGGCGAGCGTCAGCCACAGGGCGAACGTTTTGCGCAAGGTGAACGTCAACCTCAGGGCGAACGTCCTGCACCCGGCGAGCGTCAGCCTCAGGGCGAACGTTTTGCGCAAGGTGAACGTCAACCCCAAGCGGAGCGTCCACAGAAGCCTTATTATTCATTCGACCAGGTGGTGTCTACAGAAGGCGTGCTCGAGGTGGTGCCAGAGGGATATGGGTTTTTACGATCGGCCGACTACCACTACCTGGCCTCGCCCGATGATGTTTTTGTGACCCAACAGCAGGTCAAATCGCTGAGCCTCAAAACAGGCGATACCATCAAAGCCTTCATTCGTCCGCCCCGCGAAGGCGAGAAATACTATGCCCTCACCAAAGTGGAGCTCATCAACGGCATGACACCGCAGGAAATTCGCGACCGCATCCCGTTCGATTTTCTTACCCCTTTGTTTCCGAACGAGCGACTAAAACTCAGTCACCGTCCGGAAAATATGTCCATGCGCATCATGGATTTGTTCACGCCCATTGGTAAAGGGCAGAGGGGACTGATCGTGGCACAACCCAAAACGGGAAAGACCTTTTTGTTGAAGGATGTAGCGAATGCCATCGCATTCAACCATCCAGAGGTTTATCTCATTATCCTGCTCATCGATGAGCGTCCGGAGGAAGTGACCGACATGGCGCGTTCGGTGAAGGCAGAGGTGGTGGCCTCCACTTTCGATGAACCAGCCGATCGCCATGTGAAAGTAGCCAATATTGTCCTGGAAAAGGCCAAGAGACTGGTGGAATGCGGCCATGACGTGGTCATCCTACTCGATTCCATCACCCGTTTGGCCCGTGCCTACAACACCGTGCAGCCGGCATCAGGTAAAATCCTGTCGGGCGGTGTCGATGCCAATGCGTTGCAAAAGCCCAAGCGATTCTTCGGCGCTGCCCGCAAGATCGAAAAGGGGGGCTCACTCACCATTTTGGCTACGGCATTGATCGAAACCGGTTCGCGGATGGACGAGGTGATTTTTGAGGAATTCAAAGGCACGGGCAATATGGAGTTGCAGCTCGACCGCAGGTTGTCTAATAAGCGCATATATCCGGCCATCGATGTGGTGGCCTCCAGTACGCGTCGCGAGGATTTGTTGCTTGATAAGGATACACTGCGCCGGATGTATGTGCTGCGCAACCATTTGGCCGACATGACGCCACAGGAATCGATGGAGTTGATGCTGCAAAATATGCGGGGCACCTTCACCAATGAAGAGTTTCTTCAGTCGATGAACGGTTAGGCAGTCGAAGAACGGTTAGGCAGTCGAAGAACGGTTAGGCAGTCGAAGAACGGTTAGTGCTGTCCATCCGTCGACCACCGGCGGTAGTTGTCGTCCTGCGCTTGATTTGTAGCAGGGAGCCTTAAAAGTCTGCAACTTCCAAACCATGAGCGGGTATCGGGTTCAATGAGACTGGTGCGGGTATGTTGCATGCGGTCGGTCCAAGTCACGGTCCAAACACCCATACTTTCCGCCATGTCTGATACCCGATCCCCCAAACGAATCCCTGCCCGGTCTGTGGCGCTTCTGGGCGCTACCCCAATCACCTGTTGTGCACCTGCCCCGCCTTGAAGACGCAGACCAATCGAACGGGCACTTGCTTCTTCAGATTCGACCGGCTGTAATACGCATCCAATCCAGTCGAGCGCTTGGTTGAGGGGTTCGATAAGGGTGGCTGGATGGTGGTAGAGTTGTTCAAACAACGCTTTGAAAGAATGGCCTGTGGCCAGGTTCAAAAAATCGATCAAGTCTGATTCATCATAGCCTGCCCCCTGATCAGCCCGTCCGCGCAGGTGACGCATCAGATCGTCGAGCGAATAGCGGTTCCTACTGGTTTTTCGGATGTTTAGGTCGAGGCAAAACGCGCTGAGCATCCCTTCGGCATAGATGCTCACGCTCCGGTGGGGGGCAGCGGCGCCGCCATAGCCATCTACCCAAGTATTGATGCTGGAGTCGCGCAAGCTGGCATTGTCGCGGGCGTAGCCCAAGAGGTGACGGTTAAGGTAGGCATCCACCTCATGGGCATATTCGGGCCAACCAAAAATACCACTGCGCAGGAGCGACAGGTCCCCATAATAGGTCGTAAATCCCTCATAAACATAACCCAGAGGCGAATAATTCTCGTGTTGGTAGTCGAAGTGCATCAAGTCGTTGGGCTTCATGTATTTGACGTTCCATGTGTGGAAAAACTCGTGTGCGCTGAGTCCCAGCAATTCCGGATAAAGGCTTTTAAAAACCTCCGAATCCGGTCCAAGCACCATCATGGTGCTGTTTTTGTGTTCCACCCCGTGGTAATGGGCGTAGGGAAGGGCGAGGAGGATGAAGTGGTAGGTGTCGACCGGCAGAGGCCCCATGATGCTGCATTGGGTGTCTACGATTCGGCATAAGTCTGCTTCGTAGCGTGCCAACTTCGGATTGGTTTGGGTATGCATCCACAGGTGCAGTGTTAGATTCCGGTGCATGAAGGAGTGGTGGATGAGGTGGGGCGACGCCAAGAGGGGCATATCGACCCACTCATCAAAGCCCGATGCCGTAAAGGTAAAGCCGCCATCTTCCCGATTTAGGCCACAGGCCATCTTCCAATCTTCGGGTGCGACAACCGCCACGGTCAACGGCTGATTGCGGTGTTCAAGGGTATAGAGACAGCAGTGAATGGGGTTCACATACAGGAGTTGATCATCGACATAGCAGCCTCCCGCGTCGGGTTGGTCGGCCCTGTACAAATACGATAGTTGTAGGTGTTCGTGGCCTGTAGGGTGAATTCTCCAAGATGCGCGGCCCGTAGATTCGATGAGGATGTTTGATCCATCAGGGGTGGTACACCTCAGGCCGCGGAGGTTGCGCGAAAAATGCCCAAGTTCGTAGCGGCCCGGACGCCATTCAGGCAGGTAAACTTCCAGCGCTTTTGATGCTTCGTCATGGTT
>CAIVQI010000214.1 GCA_903908015.1 uncultured Bacteroidota bacterium | reverse complement strand
CTTGCGGCAAAAGGGGGCCGACGATTATTTTATGGCGGGGCACACCCTCAGCTGGTGGCAGGTAGGCGGCTCTGTATTTAGCACCAACATCAGCGCCACGCACCTGATCGGAATGCTGGGAATTGGTTATTCCGTGGGATTTGCCCAAAGCCACTACGAAATTCTGGCGGTGTTCCCCATTCTGCTGCTGGTGTTTGTGTTCGTGCCCCTCTACCGCCGCCTCAACCTATTCACCCTATCGCAATTTCTCGAAAAACGTTTCGGGGAACGGGTGCGCCTTCTCTACGCCGGGTTTATGTTGCTCCTGATTTTGGTGCAGCTTGTGGGGCAGTTCTACATCGGCGCGCGGGCGATAGCCTTGCTGACGCAAGGCAGCGATTTTATCATCACCTACCCTGGGGCGTTGTTGTTGTTGGCCGGGCTCACTTGCAGCTACACCTTTTTTGGTGGACTTAAAGCCGTGGTTGTGACCGACACCGTTCAGGGCGTTTTCATCATTTTCGTGGCCTTTCTTCTGTGTTATTTTGCCCTGTCTCAACCTGAAATCGGGGGATTCGCCGGATTGCTGCAACGCGACGCGGGGCAACCGGCAGAATTGCAGCGGATGCACCTCTATCTTCCATCGAATCATGATTCCCTGCCCTTCACTGGTGTTTTTACGGGTCTTATGCTCCTGCACACTTTTTATTGGGTCACCAACCAATATTTGGTGCAAAGGGTCATCGCAGCCCGCAGTCTGCGCGACGCGCAAATCGGCGCACTCACCGCGGGCTTTCTAAAATTATGCATTCCATTCACCTGCATCCTCACCGGGATCGCCGCCGCCCATTTGTTTCGTACGCGGTTTGACCAATCGACGCCCCTGCCCGATGATGCCTTTGTGTACCTGGTTCATGCCGTGGTGCCCCAGGGCGTTGGCTGGATGGGCATCATCTTTGCCGGTGTGGCTGCTTCCATCTTTTCCACCCTCGATTCCATGCTCAATTCAGCGACAACCCTGCTGAGCATCGACATCTATCAAAAGTACTTTCGAAGCACGGACAAAGAAGCGGGCGAAGCGGCGAGCGAAACGGCGGGCGATGACCGGCATCTCGTGCGTTTTGGCCGCGCAAGCATACTGCTGATTTCGCTCCTCACCGCAGCATTGGCCTACCTGACCTATGACCCTTCCGCGGGGGGGAATTTCTTTTTACGCGTATCGGCCTATGGTTCCTACATCACACCGGGCATTATTGCCGTGTTTTTTGCCGCCGTCGCCCTGCGCGGAATTCCAGGATGGGGGGCGTTTTTGGCCATCATATCGGCCCCTATGAGCAGTTTCGCATTTGAATGGGGCTATGAATGGATGGGGGAGCGCAGCAACACCCTTCATGAGTTGTTTGGGCTGCGCCTGAATTTCCTCCATCGGGTAGCCCTGTCTTTCGGAAGCTCCCTGCTGCTTTTGTTGTGGTCGCGCAGGTTTGGACAAAGGGATGGGTCGCATCAGCATGATACGGGTGGTATGGTACTCGCCCGAGCACAATGGATGGCATTGGTCAGCATAACGGCCATTTTTGTGGGAATGAACACGATTGCGGTGCTCTTGGCCATGTTTACCCCCCTTTCAGCACCCATGCTCGCCCTGCCCATGGGAATAAGCACCGCCTTGTTTCTGGAACGCGTACTGGCCAAGCGCAGAATAGAGCCGGTGGTGCGCTACCTGAGCGCCATATTGGTAGCGGCCGTCCTGTTTATTTTGTATTACTTCACCTAAAAAATGTGGCGCACTTGAAAATTGCGGCGCCGGTTCAGGGCACCTCTGGAATAGTAAATTTTCTGCTCCTTATAATTGCTTTGCCTGCCCTGCTGGAGGCCGGTTTGAATTTTATAACTGAAAGTGACTTCGACGAAAAAACCGCTGATTTTCACAGGGGTTGATATATTTTGCTGGCCCCTACCAAAAAAGAAGAATGCGCGAAACCAGCAAGCATGAAGAGCTCGTCTTGAAACGCGTAATTTCCTTTACTCTAACCCAAAACTGTTCGAGCAGACCCGACCACTTCAGTTTATCACTAAGTTTCATTTGTTAATTCGAGAATCCTTTCGATTAAATCATCGCTCAACCAAACTCCTTTTTCTCTCAATTCAAAAATCAAAGGTTTCAGTTCAGAAATTAATGCCTGTTTTTTTGCCTTGATTAAAATCCCAATTGTTCCAGTCACTATTAAACCAGCGTGCTTGGCGTGGTATCTTCCTAAAGCTTCGTCTAACAATATTAGATCCGCTTCACTTTCAGTTGCAAGAATAATTGCCTCCGCTTCCCCATTGTCTAAATCAAGGAAGCGATTGATTTTCTATCTTGAATTTGTTCAATTTTAATCCATTCAAACGCTAATAAATTCAAGTAATATTCCTTGTGCTTTCCGGCTTCGATTTCATTGAAGACTTCTTGCGGTACATAAATTTCTTCATATAATTCTTTTAAATTTCCAGTCTCCCAATTTTCAATAATGAAATAATTGGGGTCGTGTTTGATACAACTTTAGGCATTTTCAATATCCTGAATTAAATCGTCTGTATTGAGAAAACTCACATTGTACTTTGACAAAAGTTCCAAAAACTCAATTCTGGAAATATTCAATACTTTGGCTGCAATTCCGGATGAAACTTTTCCTAACTCAAAAAGTTTGACAAGAGCTGAAAGTTTAACCTCTTTACCAAAGTCATCTTTATTTAGCCTCATTGAATTTGCCAAATAATCAGGGTATTCTATTGAAATTATCTGAGCCATAACATTGTTTTCGTATTTATCTCAAATATAAGAAAAAATTATACGCCATTGTTGAATCGAAAGTAACGTCAGCGAGTCGACTGCCAAATAATAAAATCTCACTGGATCGTATTACTTGCCACAAAAAAACGTTTATCTTAGTTCCCCTCAACAATAGTATATGTCAACAGCAGCGCCTTTTCTTGAGGTTCGATCTGTGGTTAAGCGCTACCACAACCATACGGCACTCGATGGGGTAAGCCTAAACCTGCAATCCGGCAGAATTTTCGGCCTTTTAGGCCCCAATGGGGCTGGTAAAACCACCCTAATCAGGATCATCAACCAGATTATTGGCCCCGACGAAGGCCAACTACTTCTTGAAGGGCGCCCGCTTTCGTATGCCGATACGCACCGTATGGGATACTTGCCAGAAGAAAGAGGCCTTTACAAAAAGATGAAAATAGGAGATCAGGCCTTGTATTTGGCTCAGTTAAGGGGCTTGTCGGCCCGCGACGCACGGCAGCAGGTGCGGCACTGGTTTACCCGACTCGACATTCAGGGATGGGTCGATAAAAAAGTGGAGGAGCTTTCCAAGGGGATGCAACAAAAAGTACAGTTCGCCTGCACGGTTTTGCATCGCCCCGATTTGATCATCCTCGACGAGCCCTTCAGTGGCTTCGACCCGGTGAATGCCGAGGTGCTCAAGCAGGAGATCCTTAACCTTCAGAGAGACGGTGCCACCCTGTTGTTCAGCACCCACCGCATGGAAACCGTGGAAGAAATGTGCCAGGATATTGCGTTGATTCACAAATCAAAGGTCGTATTGAGCGGGGAAACGGGTGAAATCAGGAGACGATTCAGCGACCGAACCTACCTGCTTCGCCATGAAGGCGAATTTCAATGGCCCGCCCAAGGCGTAGAACGCCCTTCAATACCTAATTCCGATTCAGAAAAAGTCCCTTCATCCGAGTATCATTCAGAAAAAGTCCCTTCATCCGGCCCCGATTTAGTAAAAGCCCCTTCAGCTCATTCCAATGAAGAATCAGCCGTGCGGGAGACCCGCGTGAGGCTCACACAGGGCTCGCTCAATGACCTGCTCGCGCATTGTATTGCCCAGAAAATCGAATTGCATTCGGTGGAGGAAATACGCCCCGGCTTCCATGAAATTTTCATCAAGACAGTTAAAGAATCACAGCCATGAGCAAAGCAGGATGGGTGGCGCAACGCGAATTTATGGTGCGGGTGCGCAGCCGGCAATTCATCATCATGACCCTGCTGGGTCCGTTTCTTTTTTCTCTGATGTTTGTGATTCCCGCCTTGCTCGCGCGCTATGGCGGCAGCGACAAACAGACGATATGGGTGCACGATGCGTCGGGCTTGTTCGCCGGCGCTTTCCAAACGGAGGGTGAGGTGGTTTTTCGTGAATTTGACCGGCAGCCGGATGGATGGCGCGATAGCCTGAAGAGTGGGAAAGACCTCGGTTTTTTGTTGATTGACCCCGCGATCGACCTCAATAAGCCCACCGGATTTCGTTATTACAGCGATCAACCGCCCGGAGTGGCCACGAGCGACCGAATTACCCGTGCCATATCCGATCGAATACAAGCGTTGAAACTCAAGCAAAGGGGACTCGATCCAGGTTTTGTGGATTCGCTTCGCACAAATATTGACCTTCAAACGCTAAGGCTTACGGGCGAGGGAGAGGAGAACAGCAGTACGGGTGCGGCAACAGTGGTGGGCTTTATGGCGGCCTTTATCATGTATTTATTTATTTTTCTGTATGGAAGCATGGTGGTGCGTGGGGTGGTTGAGGAGAAGGCCAGTCGCGTCATGGAAGTTTTGGTGGCCAGTGTGCGCCCTTTCGACTTGATGTTGGGCAAAATCCTCGGAATTGCCGCCGTTGGACTCGCACAGTTTGTGGTTTGGATCGCCCTCACGTCGGGTTTGGTGGCATTGGCTCAGGCAACGATTTTGGGAGGGACTGAGGCAACGAGCGCACAAATGGCAGGGTCATCGCCCGATGGTTTTGAGGGCATCATGCTAGGTTTGGGTACGCTCAACCTTCCGTTTTTGCTGTCGATGTTCCTCTTTTATTTCATCAGTGGATATTTATTGTACGCCGCCCTGTTTGCGGCGATTGGTTCGGCGGTCGACAATGAATCGGATACGCAGCAGCTCATGTTTCCGGTCACCATACCCATCATCCTGGCGATCATTGTGGCCCAGATGGTGGTTCAGAACCCCGGATCTCCTTTGTCTTTTTGGTTCAGCATGATCCCATTGACCGCACCGATTCTGATGGCGGTTCGCTTGCCTTTTGGGGTGCCCGCCTGGGAATTGGCGCTATCCATGTCGCTGATGGTGGTGGGATTTCTGGCAACGACCTGGATTGCCGCGCGCATTTATCGGGTGGGGGTGCTTATGTACGGTAAAAAGCCCACATTCAAGGAGTTATTGAAGTGGATTACCTATAAAGTATGAGGCGGTTTTATCATTTTCTGATAGGTCCGCTTGGTACATGTCTTTTCCTGCTCTCGTCTCCGTCCCCTTCAGCGGCACAAGGCCAGTCGCTGAACCCAAAATATTTACCTGCCCCTAAAGCCGATGTG
>CAIVQI010000213.1 GCA_903908015.1 uncultured Bacteroidota bacterium | reverse complement strand
GATTTACTGACTTTCCAATACCCCCTAAACCCGAACCCATGCTTTTCGACCTGGAATTAATTGAAGAAACCTACAAGCGCTTGTCAATCCGCGTACCCGAAGCCAGAGCTTTGTTGGGCCGACCACTCACACTCACTGAGAAAATTCTGTATGCACATCTGTGGACAGGTCAGGAATCATTGAAGCCCGAACGGGGGGTTACCTATGTTGACTTTGCACCGGACCGGGTTGCCATGCAGGATGCTACCGCGCAGATGGCTCTGCTGCAATTCATGCAAGCTGGTCGCGCCCGAACAGCCGTTCCTTCTACCGTACATTGCGATCACCTGATCCAGGCCAAGCTCGGCGCTGAGACTGACCTCAATCAGGCACGCGACAAAAACCAGGAAGTCTATGATTTTCTGGCTTCTGTCTCTGAAAAATATGGCATTGGTTTTTGGAAACCAGGCGCAGGCATCATCCACCAAGTAGTGCTCGAACATTATGCCTTTCCTGGTGGCATGATGATTGGCACCGATTCGCACACGCCAAACGCGGGTGGACTGGGCATGATTGCCATTGGGGTTGGTGGGGCTGATGCTTGTGATGTCATGGCCGGACTGCCTTGGGAGTTGAAATTTCCCCGAATCATTGGGGTGAAATTGACAGGGAAGCTAAGTGGGTGGGCATCTGCCAAAGATGTTATTCTAAAAGTAGCGGGCATACTCACGGTTAAAGGGGGCACAGACCACATACTGGAATATTTTGGAGAGGGTGCGCAATCGCTTTCAGCCACTGGCAAAAGCACCATTTGCAATATGGGGGCTGAAATTGGTGCTACCACCTCCCTTTTTGGATTTGATGCCGCTATGGCTGAATATCTGCGCGGTACCCAACGCGAAAAAGTGGCTGCTGGGGCTGAGCGGATCCAGGATCACCTCACTGGGGATCCGGAAGTTTATGCGTCACCTGAATCCTATTTCGATCAATTTATTGAAATCAACCTGAGTGAACTTGAACCGCATGTGAACGGTCCATTTACCCCAGATTTGGCTTGGCCATTGAGCCAATTCGCTGAAGCAGTAGAAAAAAACGGCTGGCCAGCTCGTTTAGAAGTAGGTCTTATTGGCTCATGCACGAATTCATCCTATGAGGATATTACCCGGGCCGCTTCGGTGGCGCGGCAGGCTGCACAAAAGAAACTGAAAGCCAAAAGTGCGTTCACCATCACCCCTGGATCCGAAATGGTGCGCTATACTGTTGAACGCGACGGATATTTAGATGACTTTGGTACGATTGGGGGGGTTGTTTTGGCCAATGCTTGTGGTCCGTGTATTGGTCAATGGGCGCGCGCAGGTGCTGAAGATCAAAAACCCAACAGCATCATCACTTCATTTAACCGAAACTTTGCCAAGCGCAACGACGGCAATCCCAACACTCATGCGTTTGTGGCCTCTCCAGAGGTGGTAACTGCCCTCTCCATCGCTGGCGATTTGCGATTTAATCCCTTGAAAGACAGCCTTACCAACGAACAGGGCGAAGAAGTTCGTCTCGACGAACCGACGGGAATCGCATTGCCCATACGTGGATTTGATGTAGAAGATTATGGCTACCAAGCACCTTCCGCACATGGAGATTCGGTTGTGGTGAAGGTCGATCCCAATTCACAGCGTTTACAATTGCTCGATCCATTTCCTGCATGGGAGGGTACGGAACTCCATGATTTGATGTTGCTGATCAAAGCCAAAGGAAAATGTACCACTGATCATATTTCTATGGCCGGCCCTTGGCTCAAATACCGGGGTCACCTCGACAACATTTCCAATAATTTATTGATTGGCGCGATCAATTTTGCGAACGGACAGGCCAATCAAGTGAAAAACCAACTCAGTGGGGCCTACGGAGAAGTTCCTGCCGTTCAACGGGCCTACAAAGCAGCTGGTTTGGGCAGTGTGGTAGTGGGCGACGAAAATTATGGAGAGGGTTCTTCGAGAGAGCATGCCGCCATGGAGCCCCGTCACCTTGGCGTACGTGTGATCTTGGTGAAATCATTTGCCCGAATTCATGAAACCAACCTCAAAAAACAGGGTATGCTGGCGCTCACTTTCTCTGACCCTGCTGATTATGATAAAATTCGTGAGGATGATCGCATCGACGTGCTGGGCCTGACCAGTTTTAGTCCGGGTCAACCCTTGCACATGGTTTTCAAGCACAGCGATGGAAGCAGCGACGACATTCAGGTGAACCATACGTACAATGCGCAACAAATTGAATGGTTCCGTGCAGGTGCCGCGCTGAATTTAATCCGCCAGGGTTTATAGCTTCATGTTTTTCAGCTGCACTATCACAAATCCCACATTTTTTATCAATATCCGCCGAATAAGCGTGTTTTAGCCTCTTTTTCGGAGAAAT
>CAIVQI010000212.1 GCA_903908015.1 uncultured Bacteroidota bacterium | reverse complement strand
ATATCGGTTTTCGGAGACACTATTCTGGTCTCACACCCGAGCATTTCTCCCGATCAGTCAAAGTTGTATTTTACGGCCGACGGAGCGGAAGGAGGCTATGGTGGAAAGGATATTTGGTATATGAACCGGGTTTCTGGGGATCAATGGGAGGAACCCATCAACTTAGGGCCTCAGGTGAATACAGAATCAGATGAGATGTTTCCGTATATCCATGCTGATGGCCAAACGCTCTATTTCGCCAGCGATGGACACCCGGGTATGGGTGGTTTAGATATCTTCGCTGTTAAAGGCGGTGGCACGGAGTGGTCAGATCCTGAGAACATGCTGTACCCTGTGAATTCGGGGGCCGACGACTTTGGATTTATTGCCAATTCGCGGAAAGACAAAGGGTTTTTGGTGAGCAACCGTACGGGTGGTCGGGGTAGTGATGACATCTACCAGTGGTCGTTGCCACCTATTGAAATTGACTTAGACGGCACCATTTACGATGACAGTACGGGCAAACCAATCGCCTTTGCTGAGGTGAGGTTGTTCATGAAAGACTCGACCTACAAAGACACAAAAACAGACAAAAAGGGTAATTACTCGTTCAGGTTAAAGCCCGATTTTGAATATAAAATTCAGGCCTCAAAATTTGATTACATCGACAACGACACCACCATGAATACCCTCGGGGTTGAAGAGTCGAAAAAATTCCGGGCGGATCTCAGGCTAATGCGTGTTCCTTTGGACGAGATCATTATTGGAGATATTGTTTACGATTTTGACAGCGACCAATTGAAGCCTCAGTCGCTCAGCTCCCTGGACAGTCTGGTGATTTTTCTGAATAAAGCTTCTAATTTGAGGATTTCGTTGAATTCTCATACCGATTCAAGAGGTTCTGATGCCTACAATCAGGATTTGTCGCAGCGCCGGGCTGAGTCTGTTGTTCGCTATTTAATCGCTCAGGGAATTGATTCTGCCCGTTTGGTTCCGGCCGGATTTGGTGAGTCTAAGCTGCTGAATCGTTGCGGCAATGGGGTTAAGTGTAGTGATGAGGAACACGAGCTGAACCGCCGAACAACCTTTAAAGTGATTGGAACTGATTTCCGGGGAATTATCAAATACCGTAGGGTTACGGGTGATTTGGAGCTCGACGAGGATTTGGTTTACACCAATCCCGATTGGGAGTAAGGTTTAAGTCGAGGGTTTACCATCCATCAACGATGAGTGAATATTTGCGTCGTGGGGTCTCGGCTACTAAGGATGAGGTGCATCAGGCCCTTGGCCGTCTCGACAAGGGGTTATTTCCCCGTGCTTTTTGCAAGGTACTTCCTGATTATTTGGGCGGCGACCCAGAGTGGTGTTCACTGACCCATGCCGATGGCGCGGGAAGTAAGTCTGCCTTGGCTTATGCCTATTGGAGGGAGACGGGTGACCTACAGGTGTGGCGAAATGTGGCCATTGATGCGGTGGTCATGAATCTTGATGACCTGATTTGCGTGGGTTGTACGGGCCCTTTTTTATTATCGTCGGCCATCGGTCGTCATGCGCGTCTCATCCCCGGCGAGGTATTGTCGGCGATTATCGGTGGGACAGTTGATTTTATTGATCAAATGCGTCATTACGGGATTGAGGTGATACATGGTGGCGGTGAAACAGCGGATTTGGGTGATTTGGTTAGAACGATTGTTATTGACGCCACTATGACAGCACGTATGCGTCGTTCGGATGTGATCACCCAAGAACGGATTCAGGCAGGGGATGTTGTTGTGGGTTTGGCATCCTTCGGTCAAACTGTTTATGAATCGGAATACAACGGGGGAATGGGCTCGAACGGACTCACCTCTGCCCGACATGATGTTTTTTCTCATGCCCTGGCTGCTGCTTACCCAGAAACTTTTGATCCATTGATGCCTCAAGACCTGGTATATAAGGGGCGGATGGGATTACTTGACCCGGTGGAAGGCACCACGCTGAATGCTGGCCGCCTTGTTTTATCACCCACCCGCACGTACGCCCCGCTACTTGTGCCCATATTGCGTGAGCGTGCATTTGATATCCATGGACTGGTTCATTGTTCCGGAGGCGGGCAGTCGAAAGTGCTGAATTTTTTGGGCCCTGTGCGTGTGGTCAAAAACAACCTATTTCCGGTTCCCCCTTTATTTAAATTGATCGCCCAGTTTTCCGGGAGCAGTGATGAAGAACTGTATAGGGTGTTTAATATGGGGCATCGGATGGAAGTTTTTCTTGCTGAAGCTGAGGCTGCGCCATTCATGGCAAGGGCGGAGTCATTGGGCATCGAGGCGCGTTGCATCGGATATGTTGAAGACGCAAAAGAGCCAGAGGTTGTGTTAACCACTGAATCGGGCAATGTAGTGCTCTACAAGAAAAAGTAGAGCCCCCATCATTTGATTGATGGGGGCCCACATTCGGTACCTCTTAGGCGTTTTTACTTCGAATTAGGCGTTTTTACTTCGCAAAACTGACAGCGCGCTTTTCACGAATCACCGTCACCTTAATTTGCCCAGGGTATTGCATTTCGTTTTGTATGCGCGTTGAAATGTCGACGGCCATCAGGTCAGCAGCCTCATCCCCCACTTTTTCGGACTCGACGATTACCCTAAGTTCACGACCAGCTTGAATGGCATAGGCTTTTTCTACCCCACCATAGCCCGAAGCCAGTTGTTCCAATTCTTTGAGTCGCTTCACATAGCCTTCAACCATCTCACGGCGTGCGCCGGGTCGTGAGCCCGAAATAGCGTCACAAACCTGAACAATAACAGAGATGGGGTCGGTCATCTCAATCTCATCGTGGTGTGCACCGATGGCATTACAAACAACAGGATGCTCCTTGCAACGTTCCGCAATTTGCATCCCCAGAATGGCATGGGGTACCTCAGGATTGTCGTCGGGTACCTTCCCAATATCATGCAATAAGCCGGCACGTTTGGCCAACTTCGGATTCAGACCGAGCTCCGATGCCATGGTGGCGCATAAATTAGCGACCTCTCGGCTGTGTTGAAGGAGGTTTTGACCATAGGAAGAGCGGTACCGCATTTTACCTACGAGCCGCACCAATTCGGCTGGTAATCCGTGGATGCCTAAGTCAACACAAGTGCGTTCCCCAATTTCAGCAATCTCCTCTTCGATTTGTTTGCGTGTTTTGTTGACAACCTCCTCGATCCTTGCCGGGTGAATGCGCCCATCTGTGACCAAGCGATGCAGGGCCACCCGGGCAATTTCACGACGTAAGGGATCGAAGCAACTCAAAACAATGGCTTCAGGTGTATCGTCGACCTGCACTTCCACGCCAGTTGCCGCCTCGAAGGCACGTATATTGCGTCCTTCGCGGCCAATAATCTGACCTTTGATCTCGTCGTTTTTGATGGGAAACACGGAGATGGCATTTTCTACAGAATGTTCTGTAGCGGTTCGCTGTATGGTCTCAATGACAATTTTCTTGGCCTCCTTCTGGGCGTGGGCTTTAGCCTCATCCAAGATTTCTTTCAATTGCCCCGCCGCCTTGCTCTTCGCTTCAGCGGCCATTTGCTCCATGAGCTGGGCGCGCGCTTCTTGTGCCGATAATCCGGCGATCTTCTCCAAAGCGGCCACCGTTTTTTGGCGGCTCTTCTCCAGTTCTTCGCGTTGCTTGTCGAGCTGCTCCTTTTTCTGTTCCATCTGCTCCTGTTGCCGCTTCAGGTTGTCGCGACTACCATCAAGTTCATGTTCCTTACGGGCCACCTGCTCCATTTTTTGGTTGAGTGACTGTTCCTTTTGTTTGATGCGGTTCTCGTTTTGTACAAGCGCTTGGGTGCGCTTATTGGTTTCACTTTCGTGCTCCTGTTTCATTTGAAGGAAGCGTTCGCGAGCCTGAAGCTCCTTTTCCTTCCGCAGGGTTTCGGCCTTGATTTCAGCTTCTTTGAGAATTCGGGCTGCTTCTTTTTCAGCCTCCTCGCGTTGTTGATCTCGGGCTGTGGCGCCCATTTTGCGGCCGGTCATTAGTCCGACAAGCAGGGCCACGATGGTCGCAGCCAATCCTATTGCATATTCCATAGCATGTTTTTGTGGGCACGGCTACGGCAGATCTGGCAATGAGTCTAAGGCGAATCAGCTTCAGAAGCGGTCGATGTTCGTCGGTCCAAGAGCTCAAAAATGCGATCGACAGATTCCGAAAGTGCAGAAAGCGCTACATTTGGGTTGTGTTGATCGGATGGGCTTTGGGATTGGGTTGACAGTCCCGCGTGTGCAAAATGCAGCGCAGTCATGGCCAACTGGTCGGTTTTGTCGGACGAAGGGTAGGTCGACTTATACTCATCGATACGCAGTCGTATCTGCTCCTCGGCTGATTGTAGACGGGGGGCAGCACTGGGGTCAACCTTCACCGGGTAGGTACGGTCTCCAATGCGTATGTTGAGGTGTATGTGCTCCATAACTCCGAAATGCCTGTGACCTATTGCTGTTCCTGCAGCAGTTCGATGCACCGGTTTATTTCATTGATGTATTCATTAAGCTTCAGTTGCATGGAGCGGCTAGAAGCTGGATCACGTCGGATTTGGGTGGCTATGGCCAGGTTCTTTTTCTCATCCTCAACCGATTTCAGTCGGTCTTGGAGCTGTTGTTTGTCCGCCTGCAGCGATGCTACCCGCTGCCTGAGACTGGCATTTTCCCCTTCCAATTTATCCAATCGGTTGAGCACCGACTGCACCCGGCGGTGAAGCACGTGCAAGCGTTGCAGCAACTCTTGATCCATAATTTCTAGCGGCGCACCTCTGCACCTGTAGCTTCCGCGAAGATAGCGATAATTTGGCTCATTGCGGCCTCAACCCGTTCATCGGTGAGCGTGGCATGGTCGTCGCGGAACATGAAACTCAAAGCGTATGAACGGAGATCCGAGGCCATTCGTTCGCCTTCATAGCGATCGAACAGGTTAACCTCCCGCAAAAGGGGGCCGGCCGATTGGAAAGCAAGCGCGCGTAAAGTCGCGTAGCGAACGCTTTTGTTCACCAGTAGCGCGAGATCGCGACGAACGAGCGGAAAGCGCGACCATTCACGGAATGGCTTACGTTGACCGACCTGCGCCATCATGGGCGTCCATTCGAGGGTGGCAAACCAGACTGGCTGTTTGAGGTCGTAGTGTTTCGTGATGCTGGGGTCGACCTCTCCCAGGTATGCGAAGGGACGTCCTTGCCAGGAATATTGAAGTTGACGGTGGGTAAGGCAAGGATGGGTTCCCTGTTCTGCTTGTTGGGGTTCTATCCCGCATGCCAGAAAAATACGTTGGACATGGGCATGGAGCAGAGGCAGGTCAATTTTCTTCGATTCGGTATACCAGCTCTCGGGGCTTGCAGACCCCGACATCAATAAGCCCAGTTGATCGGTTTCTGTCCGCGTATTGTGGCTCACGAGATATGTTTTGCCCCATTCAAAGAAGTTATAGGTATACTGCTGCCTGTTGTGGTTATGTCGTGCATTGTTGAGACACGAGAACAACAAACTGGGACGTAAAACGGGGAATAATTCATTGACCGGATTCATCACCCTTAGGGCGAATGGTTTGTAGGCCGGCAGAAACTCAAGTTCTGCATCTGAAATGAAAGATAGGCTCATGGTCTCGTGAAATCCTGAAACGGCGAGCATCTGGGCCACAGAATCACGCAGCTTGTGGGCATGATTGCTGTGTTTGTTTGGCGCCGGCACGTACCTGAGCTGGGGTGGCGAGGGGAGTCGGTTGAGTCCATATACCCGAAGGATTTCCTCCAACACATCGACCTCACGGGTGACGTCAGTTCTGTAGCGGGGGGCGGTTAATTCCATGCCTTCCCCGTGTTCATAGCCCACCTGGAAATCAAGTCGCTCCAGGATGTCACGTAATTCACTACGGGGAATCTTACACCCGGCCATGGTGTCGAGGGCCTGAAAGCGCAGATGGATATGTGCCTGAGGAACAGGGGTGCCCTGAGCCGCTACCATATGCTCTGCAGTACCGCCTCCGTAGCTTTCGAGCAGAAAAACGGCGCGTTCTAAAGCTGTTTGTACGCCATCCGGATCAGTGCCTCGCTCAAAACGCCAGGAGGCATCGCTTTTTATGCCCAGTTCTCGGGCGGTTCGCCGGATGCTTTTTGGGTTGAAATGGGCACTTTCAAGAAAAATATCTGTAGTATCTGGAGCAATAGAGTCGTTGAGTCCGCCCATAACACCTGCCACGCCCATGGGTTCATGTGCGTTGGTGATCAGTAGGTGATGGGGTTTTAGGGTATATTCTTTTTGGTTGAGTAGGGTGATGCGTTCTCCAGCTTGGGCTGTTCACACACGCACTTCCCCGCCTTTAATCTGCCTGAGGTCGTAGGCGTGCAGGGGTTGACCCAACTCATATTGGATGTAGTTGGTGACATCCACAATAAGGTT
>CAIVQI010000211.1 GCA_903908015.1 uncultured Bacteroidota bacterium | reverse complement strand
GTGCCAATTATATCAGCGGTCGGCCGATGTCTTTCTTGGTGTTCCCTTCAATATCGCCTCCTACGCATTATTGACCCATATGGTGGCGCAAGTTTGTGGTTTTAGGCCAGGTGATTTCATACATTCACTTGGCGATGCCCACATTTACCTGAATCATTTGGAACAAGTCAAACTGCAGTTGTCGCGCACCGAACGCGTTCTTCCCCAAGTCCATTTGAACCCGCGCATTTCAGAACTCTTTGACTTCCGCTACGATGATATTCGTTTCGAGGGTTATGACCCGCATCCAGCCATCAAGGCACCTGTCGCCGTTTAGGTCGTTGTTGTTCGGCTCATCGGCATTTACACAATATTCAAATGATTGAAAACAAGACAAATAAGGTCATACAAGGATCCGTGCCCATACTCAACATCCTGGTGGCTGTAGCCCAAAATGGTGTCATTGGCCGGAACAACTCCTTGCCTTGGCACATTCCAGAAGATTTGAAGCGATTCAAGGATCTCACGATGGGGCAGGTATGTCTCATGGGGCGTTCGACTTTTGAGAGCATTGGACGTGTACTGCCAGGACGAATTTTTGTGGTGTTGAGTACACGCCGTTCATTTACCCAGCCTGGACTTCAGGTATTTGATTCCACCCAGGCCGCCATTGTGGCACTCGCCGGATACCCCGAGCTTTTTGTGATTGGGGGCGGAAAAGTCTATTCAGAATTACTGCCAATGGCCAGCAGGTTATATGTCACACGGGTCTATTCCAACGTAGAAGGTGATACGCATTTTGAATTCGATGAAACTCAGTGGAACATACTAAACCGATCAGGCCGGCTTACATCGAAAAGTGGAACCGACTACGAATTCATCGACTATGAACGTAAAGTCGGATAAAT
Source organism: uncultured Bacteroidota bacterium (assembly GCA_903908015.1). Lineage (GTDB taxonomy): Bacteria > Bacteroidota > Bacteroidia > UBA7662 > UBA7662 > F1-60-MAGs140. Next base: position 1,062 of record CAIVQI010000211.1, on the reverse strand, counting down.
TCGTGGAACCAAGGGTGGCCTTAATAGGCGCGCGCAAACAATACGCGTTGTTTTGACGCGGCACCCGTTAGGATGCACTTTCCGTCTTCCATTTGATGGTCGAACGGAATGCAGCGGATGGTGGCCTTGGTTAACTCTTTGATCCGCTCTTCCGTCTCTGAAGTGCCATCCCAATGGGCAGAAATAAAGCCGCCTCCCTCATCAAGCAGTCGCTCAAATTCTGCCCAGGAATCTGCCCTATGGGTACGCTCATTTCTAAAATCGAGTGCTTTTTGATAGATATTTTTCTGAATGGCCTCCAAGAGATGGGTGATTTTTGATCCCAGATCCGTTTGTTGCATGTGCAATTTTTCACGGGTATCGCGGCGAACAACCTCTATGGTTCCTTGTTCAAGGTCGCGCATCCCCAATGCGATCCTGATGGGGATGCCCTTAAGCTCAGATTCCGCGAATTTAAAGCCAGCCCGGTGGTTATCGTCTTGGTCAAATTGAACGCGTACACCCGCTAATCGCAGTTCATGTTCGAGCTTGGCACCCGCCTCACGGAGCGGAGCCTGGCTATCAGTACCTTTGTAGATCGGAATGATGATGACCTGGATGGGTGCCAACATGGGCGGCAAAACCAACCCATCATCGTCGCTGTGTGCCATCACCAAAGCGCCCATCAAGCGTGTAGATACGCCCCATGAAGTAGCCCAAACGTAGTCACGCTGACCATCCACCCCTGTAAATTGTACATCAAACGCCTTCGCAAAATTCTGGCCCAGGAAATGGGAAGTGCCAGCCTGCAATGCCTTACCGTCCTGCATCAAGGCTTCAATGCAATAGGTATCGATGGCTCCTGCGAAACGCTCCTGCTCCGTTTTAACACCCTTAATTACCGGTAGCGACATCCACTCACGGGCAAATCGCTCGTATACATCCAGCATTTTTCGTGTTTCTTCCACCGCCTCTGCCGCCGTGGCATGAGCGGTATGGCCCTCTTGCCACAGAAACTCAGTCGTTCTCAAAAATAAACGCGTGCGCATTTCCCAGCGCACAACATTAGCCCATTGGTTGATG
>CAIVQI010000210.1 GCA_903908015.1 uncultured Bacteroidota bacterium | reverse complement strand
TGCCGCATTGGTTGAATCCATCTACGCGCCGTTACCTGGATGAGGATATGAGCCGCAGTGATATTGGTTTTCGTTGTGCCATGACGCGCATGGGCGCTCCGCGCTAATGGGCTATGCCCCGCGCTAATGGGCTATGCCCCGCGTTAATGGGTTAAATCAATTAGTCCTAATTCGAACGGGCCGACTTCTTTCTATGGTGTCGGCCCGATTTTTTTAATTTGATGAAGCCGTCTTTGTACTTTGTTGTTTGGATAAAGGCTGCCAACAAAAGGTAAATGTCATCAAAGATTGTTTACAAATGCTGTCCGCGACTGCCAAGAACAGCCAATGCATCCCTAGCTAAAACGCAGCAGCAGTTCGTTCTTTTCAACCGAAGTTCCTTCTTTGGCAGAAATGTCGGCAACTACGCCATCATGGGTTGCCTTTAGAATATTTTCCATCTTCATCGACTCCAAGATCAGCAGCGGGTCGCCTTTAGATACATGATCCCCGGTTTTCACCAAAATTTTAAGAACCATCCCGGGCATGGGGGATTTTAAATCTTGCTTTTGGGAATTGGAGCCAGCAGAATGACCCATTTTGGTCAACAAGCGATCTCGTTCGGTGAATAGCCGTAGCGATATGGGCATGCCATCGACCGATACCATATGAGATCCGTTTTCTGACCTGATAATACGTGTAGCGTAATTTTTGCCTTGAATGCGAATGAGTACACCGCCGTCGCAACGAATGAGTTCGTAATGAATTTCAGTGCCTGGAACACGCCATCCCTCCGCGGATCGTTCCAATTGGAGAGGGGGTACGTCGGGCAGGTCGTTGAATTGTACGTCGATCATGACTGATTGGGGCAATAAATGCGAATGGTTCAGTGCATTCTTGCAAATATAGCCGACGTTCCATGTGAATTTGTTTTTATTTTCCTATATTTGCAGCAGTTTTGATAGGGGGGCTTCGGTCCCCTTTCTTTTTCTCCGATCATGAATCACCATCAATTATCTGAATCCATCACATCTTTTCTGACCGACCGTCTGCTGGATGAGTCGCATTTCCTTGTGGGTGTAAAGGTAGCTGCTGATTTGCGTAGGGTAAGCGTGATGTTGGACGGTGATGCCGGGGTAGACGTTGATTTTTGCGCTAAAATAAGTCGGGAAATCGGCGAACAATTGGAGCTGGTAGAAGAAGTGCCTGCTTATGTGCTTGAGGTGAGCTCAGCAGGTGCAGACGCGCCAATGAAGATTTTACGCCAATTCCCCAAACACATAGGACGCCATTTGCAAGTGCGTTTAAAATCGGGCTTAGAAGACGTGAAGGGCGAGTTGCTGTCGGTGCAGGGGGAAGAGCTGATCCTTCGTTCATTCACAGCTGTAAATAAAAAGACCAAAACCAAATCGCCTGAAGGCGAATCACCCATAACCATACCCTTTAATGAGATCGAATATGCACGTGTTATCATTCAGATGTAATTCATAAAACCATGATGAATATCAATTTAACCAGTTCATTTAGCGAATTTAAAGAGCTAAAAAACATTGACCGTGCCACCATGATGCGGGTAATGGACGACGTTTTTCGTACCATGGTGAAGCGGAAATATGGCACAGACGAAAATTTTGACATTATTCTTAATGTGGAAAAAGGCGATTTAGAAATTTGGCGGAACCGCGAGGTGGTGGAGGACGATTCGGAAGAGGTGGGAGAATTCGATAAAATTTCCCTCACTGAGGCGCGCCGAATAGAGCCTGATTTTGAGGTTGGAGAGGAAGTTTCAGAGGAAATCAAGCTGATAGATTTCGGTCGCAGAGCTGTTTTGGCCGCGCGACAGATTTTAGCGCAGCGACTACAAGAATTTGAGCGCGACAAACTTGTAATGCGTTACCAAGACCGAGTGGGTGAAATTATTACAGGAGAGGTCTACCAAATTTGGAAGAGAGAAATCATGGTGCTCGATGACGAGGGCAATGAGCTGATTTTGCCCAAGTCGGAGCAAATTCCGGGCGACTTTTACAATAAAGGGGAAACCATTCGCGCGGTGATCCTGAAAGTTGAAGCCCTGGGTGGTCAGCCGCGCATCATCATCTCCCGAACCGCACCTAGTTTTCTGACGCGTTTGATGGAGCTGGAAGTGCCCGAGATCTTCGATGGGCTCATCACCATTCGCAATATTGTACGTGAGCCGGGCGAACGGGCCAAAGTGGCTGTGGAAAGCTACGACGACCGCATAGATCCGGTTGGGGCTTGTGTGGGCATGAAGGGTTCGCGCATTCACAGCATCGTACGTGAGCTTCGCAACGAAAGCATAGACATTATCAACTACACCAATAATTTGCAGCTCTACATCCAGCGATCGCTGAGTCCAGCCAAAATCACCTACATGGAGTTGTTGGCTGATCAAAAAAAGGCGAAAGTGTTTTTGAAGCCCGATCAGGTGGCATTGGCCATTGGTAAATCGGGACACAACATTCGTTTGGCCGGTAAACTCACCGGATTTGAAATTGATGTGTTCCGCGACGAAGCAGAAGAACAAGACGATGTGAACCTCGATGAATTTGCGGATGAAATAGAAGGCTGGGTCTTGGATGAATTGAAGGCCATTGGCCTGGATACAGCCCGCGCTGTGATGGCCTTGAATCCCCAGGATTTGGTGCGCAGAACCGATTTAGAAGAAGAAACCATTAACCATGTACTGGCTGTTTTGAAAGCCGAATTTGACTAAGGCATCAGGCATAATTACAAACTATACAGTACTTCCACCCCAAACCCACCGAATGTCAGAAGGAACCATCCGAATTAAAAAGGCAGCTACAGAGTGTAACATCAGTGTGTCGCACGTGGTGGAGCACCTGTCAAAAGCCGGCTACACGGTTGAGGCGAATCCCAATGCCAAGATCACGGAAGAGATGTATCAGCGACTTCTGAAAGATTTTGGTCAGGATATCAAAGTAAAGGAGCAGGCTGCCTCATTGAATCTGGGACGGCCTGCGCGTGAAGAGTCAGCAGCTCCAAAAGCAGAATTTGTTCCAACAGCTCCAGTTGAGCCCGAACTGAATGAAGTTTTGGTGAAAGGACTTACATCCGCTCCTGCCCGACACACGCGCCAAACCGCCGACAAGCCGGAACTGAAAGTGTTGGGCAAAATTGATTTGGATGATAAAGGACGCAAAATCAATGAGGGCAAGGCAAAAGTAAAAGACACCGGAAGTGTGGATGTAGGTCAGGCTGATGGCGGTTCTGCATCAAAAACCGGTGAACAGGTCAATGATTCTGTTGGTGCTGCCGATGAGAAGGGTACAGTGAACCTTTCCCCTAACCGGCAAGAGTCTATCAAGCACGACGCAACTGATGTTTCGGGTTCGGAGGTTGACGCTTCAGGTTCTGTCTCGTCTCATCCAGAGGAATCCGGAACGACATCATCCACCAAAGAGGAGGCGAAGGTGGTGCAGCCGGCTGGGTTGCCTGATGCGGATGGTCAGACAAGCCCTGCGGACGAAATTATGGCCAAGTCGGTTGTTGTGGATTCTACGACATCTGCCAATAACCCTAACGCTGAAACTGCTGCGCATTCGGGTCAAAGCCCATCAGCTTCCGGCCTTACATCTGACGGTGTTTCTGGGGCTGTTTCTGGTGCCCCAGAAGAAGAGGATGTGATCAGGGCAAAAGCCGATAAATTACAAGGAACGCGTGTGGTGGGGAGCATCGACCTAAAGCAGTTCGAGAAGAAAAAGCCAGTCGCGAGTTCGGTTGAAACCAATCCCACCAAGAGAAAGCGTTTGCGCACCGACACCACACCGCCCGCTCGTCCGGCTGGCGCGGGTACCCCACCCAATAGGCCAAACAGCGGTCCAGGTGTTGGGCAGGGTGACCGCCGACCCGGTGTTGGTGGTCGGCCTGGAGGACCGCCACCACGCCCTGCTGGTGGAAGTCGGAAGCGACCAGCCATGCCTGCCCGTCCTGAACACTCCGAAAAGGACATACAGGATCAGATTAAGGCCACTATGGCCCGACTACAAGGTGGAGGAAAAGGCGGCTCAAAGGCCCGAATGAAGAGAAAGGGCCGCGGAGATGGGGGCGCAGATGAGTTGCTGGCCGACGGCGAGAAAATCAAGCTGCAGGTAACAGAATTCCTCACCACAGGCGATTTAGCGCAATTGATGGATGTTTCTGCGGCCGAGATCATACAAAATTGTTTTATGTTGGGCTTGGTTGTGACCATCAACCAGCGCTTGGATGCAGAAACGATTGCGGTAGTGGCCGACGAATTTGGATATGAAGCTGAGTTTATATCTGCCGATGCAGGTGAACCCGAGTTGATTGATGAGGATGATCCCGATCGAATGACCGATCGCCCGCCCATCGTAACCATTATGGGTCACGTCGACCATGGTAAGACATCATTGCTCGACTAC
>CAIVQI010000209.1 GCA_903908015.1 uncultured Bacteroidota bacterium | reverse complement strand
CCGATCTGACTATCTCTGCTGTATTTTTATCATCTTGTAACAATGAAACCCGGTTGATTTTGCCCTCCGTGGAATCCTCCTCGTTACTTGACGTGTCGTTGTGCCCCGTAGGGATTGTCGGGATGGAGGATTCGACAGAATCCGTTTTTTCAACCAAAGCTATTTTCTCGCTATCAGCGCCGACATCCGTGGTTTCCGTCGGTTCTTCCTGCACAACTTCGGTTTGACCAGACCAATAATACCATTCATTATTATCCTTGTACCATTGATCGTTTTCCTGAAGGGCATCACCGCTGACCATATCCGGTTTAACCTCTATTTCTGATCCGGCATACACGATACCGATAGGGGGTTTCTCGGATTTGCCCGGGACGCTCCGTATGTACGTGTCCTCTAAAAAGCGGATTTTCATAACAATAATTGTTTAACAAAAACTGAGCGGGACTATGCGTTCATCCTACGGGATTACTCCTTTCGGAGGCTGCCGGCGGCTGTGCAAGAGGCGCTTCTTTCTCAGCCTTGCGTTCGATTGTCCCCACCTCGGCCGGCGATGCCGGGGCTGAACTGCCCCCTGAGGGCTGCCGCAGTGCTATTAGTTTTTTCAGAATATCAAACCAAAACGGAGCCCCGAGCGTGACCGCAAGGCCCGTCAAGAGCAGGCCGGCGATTTTGACCAGCCACCAGGGAAGGGTCCGATTGGTTTCAACCGAATCCCACCCAATGCCCAGAGGCGATTGTACGATCATTTGGTAGGTGTGCAGCAAGGAGTCGAATTCGGCTTTTTTCAACTGGACGTCGTTACCGCCAATCTTAATAACGGCGATACTGTCGCGCGTGGCGACGAATTTTTCTGCTTCTAGAACAAGGTTGTCACGAGCCGTCGCATTGAGTGAAAGGCTTTGGTATATCTGGATGGTATCAACATTGAATATGGCAGCTAACGCGACACCAATCCCCAATAACCAGCGTTTGGTGTTTTGCCGGTACCATTCCGTAGCCCTGCTCATGATCTCATCGAACCATTTTTCCATCTTATTTTGAAAAGATACAACATCATTACCTGCCTGATCCAGCAAAAACTGTAGCAGTTTTTTGGCATCCCCCTCGTCCATTCCACCAATTTTGTGTTGAATATCCTCGATGTTCTTCGCCTTCAGAATATCCATAACAATTGCGCTGAACGTCTCTCTGCTGATCCAGCCGGGTAATCTGTTTGAGGACAACACCGCTTTGTTGTTAGAGGCATAAGCCAGTTGTTTGTAAATGGGGTGCTCAAAGAACTTCGACAAATTGTCACCCAGCATGTGCCCGAGGGTTTTATGCAGATGGCGACCCCTCAGGGAAAATACGGCGTCCAATAATTCAAGGCATGTTGAAGCCAGCATGCTGAATAAAAACAGCACGAATACGATTCCGATTAGGATGGAGAGTATGGAGAGCATGGTGAAAAAGTTAACTAATTAGTATGAGGTTTTTTCTTAATCTTGAAGGTTAATGTTTTAAGATACTCACTTGTTACCAAATTTTCTACTATTTTGTCGCATCGTAAATAGCTTCACCAACTGCACGGCCTAATAAATGGCCAGCTATCCCAAATCCAATACCCAAAACTATTGAACAAGCAAGGGCTCCTGGCCCACATAACAAGCCTGCTGTGGCACCAAGTGCCAAACCTCCAACAAAACCTCCACCTTCTCTTGCTGCAGTCCTAGCTCGTTGGCCTTCAGGTGCTGTTACAGATTCTCCAATTGCGACGAGAATACCTACCACGACGAAAGCACGCCCACCCCATTTAAGGATTCTATATATCCTAGGCATCGAACCTTTAGCCGAATCAGCTGTCGCTCCAGGTAAAGGAGCAATAGTTTCTGCACCATCAGCTGTTGCCTGCATAAAACGCCCTTGTAAACCTTGCCCTTCATAAGCAGGCTGAGAAATTGGATCGACCAACCCATCAGCGCCAACTGTCCCTATACGCCCTCCTAATTGTGATTCTACTGTTGTGGTACTCCATTTTACACAATTCGTTGCAGAAGCATTTTGGGCAGTTGGATGGGCTACCCAGTGTGTTGCACCTGCCGCGGGAGTTGGCTGTAGAGTTGATAAATGCATTGCCATTTTTTCAGCACTTCCAGCAGTTACTGGCCATTCAACTGTTTGGGCAGTTGTTCTTGTGAATGACGCCAAATCATTAGTAATACTTGAGGG
>CAIVQI010000208.1 GCA_903908015.1 uncultured Bacteroidota bacterium | reverse complement strand
GGAAGTTTGCAGCGCCTGAGGCTGACAGGTCAAGACACCTTAACTGAGTTTGAGGAAATATCCGTACCTGCACTTTTTAGGGTTGGACTAGCTTTCGATGTGTTGGATCAGGAAAGCCACCGCATCCGAGGATCCATTCAGCTGAATCACCCAACCGACAACCGCGAAACGCTGGGATTAGGAGGGGAGTACGCCTATAGAAACCTGCTATTTGCCCGAATGGGCTATGAATTGGGAGTAGATGAGGCACTACTGCCATCTTTTGGCGTTGGATTTGTATTGCCCAGACGTTTTGGTGCGCTTCGGCTCGACTATGGCTTCAACAACAAAACACGTCTCGGAAGTGTCCACCGTTTTACTTTGGGGTTATCTCTGCAATGAACCGTATGAAATCCGTATGAAATCCGCTGTTTTGCGATATGTTTCTATAAAGCGCAACCATTTCAGGCGCTTTTCATCCAAACTTTTTTCGGGGCTTTTTCTGGGCTCGCTGTTGTTTTTGAACACGGGATGCGATTTCCTCTTTGGTAGTCGCGACGACGAAACCGTGAATGACGTACTCAAACAAGGCGCCATTGATCCAAGTTTGACCGGTGGCGTGGTAGGCTACGTCCCCATTCTGCCTGTTTGGTCGGGTTTCGAGCGACCACTGGACGTTTTTGTGGGCTATGATGAGTTGGTGTATGTGGTCGATTCCGGCGCAGCCTCGCAGGGTTTGTGGGTATTAGACTTGAAGGGCGACCGACAGCAGTTTATTCCTGTGACGGGTGCGAGCAAAATGACCCAAGACCGTCGCCTTCGAACGTATGTTCTAGGAAGAGTTGATGTGGCGGTCCAAGGTGAAACATACAATTTACCAGCGGTTTATGTGCTTCAGGGAACAGGCACCAATTCTTATACTTATCTCGATACCCTGATTCATCCTTTCAACGATAATTCACGCAGCAATACGGCTTTCCGTGGACTTTTCGATGAGCAAGTTGAATTCACCGGTATTGCCACTACGCACGAGAACGGCTTTTATCTGGCACGCCGTGGTCCGACCAATATTCTTACCTCATTGGCCCTTCCAGATAACGCCCTTTTGGTTTATAGGCCCGATGGCAGCCAAAATGGAGCAATGCGCAACCTCAACCCTACCTTGTCGAGCCTACGTTCGGGTTTGAATTTGTCTGGACTCGCCAGTTTTTTGGCACCTCCCCAATTGGTCTTCGGGATGAGTAACTCAATGGACTTCCTCATGCTTCAATCGGCGCCTGCTGCGGAGTACAAAGCCCTTTGGATTCGCCAAAGCGAAAGTCCAGAGAATGGCATTAGTTACTTTGAAAATGGGACCCTCTTGAACTTCGATACGAGTCGGGCTTCGCGATTTCTCTATCAGAGCTTTCGCTTCGGTTATCCGTCGGATGTGTGCGTGGCCCCCGATGAAACAGGCTACATATTTATCGTCGACCGGGAGCGCGATTCACTTTATCAGTTTACCCGCCTCGGTTTTGAGGGGGTTAATCCACCTCCTGCGAGTGGACTCACCAAACAGATCATTGCTTCTTTTGGCGGTGGAGGTTCGGGACCATTTCAGTTCCGATCCCCCAACGGCGTAGCCTACTTTCGCAGGGTGGTTTATGTGGCTGATACGGGTAACGGCCGGATCATGCGCTACAAATTGAGCACAGATCTGGAGCGTTAACGTTGTCTTCATACAGGATTTCAGTATTATTATTAAAAAGACTTTTGTTTCTTGTTGCTCCTTTATCCTTTACAAGATGTAACGCCATGAATTTCCAGCCATTTTATTCCATAAGGGCCCCTTATATTTTTTATCTGCTTGCTGTCGGACTACTGTCCTATGCTTGTCCCGCTACCGCCCAGGAATCTGTTCCGAGTCCAGGCCCCCCACAAAAGCGTGCTGTTTGGATCACGGGCGCTACCTTGCATTTGGGCAACGGCAGTGTTTTGTCACCCGGAGTTATAGGATTTTCCGATGGGGTCATTCAGTATGTGGGCACGGGTGCTGAAATCCGGATAGACCCATCCCAATCAGATGTCATCGATGCCTCAGGGTCACACGTATACCCCGGATTTTTCGCATTCAACAGTATTTTGGGCCTCAACGAGATTGATGCTGTTCGGGCAACACGCGATGATGCCGAAACAGGCGCCATCAACCCCAACGTTAGGGCGCTGATGGCCTATAACACAGACTCTCGTATTATCCCTACGGTCCGCAATACCGGCGTTTTACTGCAGCAAATTGCGCCTCAAGGGGGACTGCTGAGCGGCAGGTCGAGTGTGGTACAGATGGATGCGTGGAATTGGGAAGATGCAGCGGTGGCTTCAGATGAGGGCATGTACATCAACTGGCCCTCACTCAGGATTTTTGATGCGCCATGGGCCCCCCCCGCTGATGAGCAGTTGAAGTCGACCCAACAAACCCTTGAGCGGCTTACACGTCTGTTCGACGACGCTCGCGCCTACACAACGGCGCGGAAACCAATAGACGTACGAAAAGGCAGTGATGCAGCCTCAGCCGTCGACGTCAACCTCGTATTGGAGTCTATGCGGCCCGTTTTTAATGGACAAGCGCGCCTCTACGTGCGTGTCGATGAGGCTCGGGGGATGCTTTATGCCCTTAATTTTTTTGCCTCATATGGCATCAAACCAGTATTGGTTGGCGCAGCCGAGGCCGATGAAGTGCTGGGCGAGTTGAAATCCCGCGGGGTGATGGTGGTATTGGGCCGTACACAGTCCCTTCCTAATCGTGGCGGCGATCGTGTCGACGCCCGCTATCGCCTACCCTACCTCCTCGACTCAGCCGGCATTCCATTTAGTTTGTCGCTCGATGGGGCCTGGGAGCAAAGGGTGCAGGTTTTTCAAGCCGGACAAGCCATAGGATACGGTCTTCCCTATGAGGAGGCTGTTCGTGCGCTTACCCTCGATGCCGCACGCATTACGGGGATTGATGCCCGGTATGGCAGCCTGGAAGTGGGAAAATCCGCTACCTTGTTCGTGTCGGAGGGTGATGCCTTTGAAATCATGGGGAATAAACTAAGTCATGCTTTCGTAGATGGCCGGCGTATGAATTTGGGTGATAAACAAAAAGAGCTGTACAGGAAATTCTCCGACAAATATGGGGTCGATCGGCCTGAGTGACATCAACCATTCCTTATTATTGCAAGATGATACAATTTGCCTTTTCCTCATTCGTAGCGGTCGAAACAGTTCACGTTGATAGTGAGGCGTTAAGAAAGCTATGCGATGAAGGCGAATCCCGAGTGAAACGCAATCACCAAAGCCGCGAAGAGAGTCTGAATGTAGTGTCGCCAGTGATTGAACAGATGAAAGAAGAAGTTACCCGAAAATTCAATCAGGTATTCTATGAATTGGGCTATAAAAAATCCTATCAGCTCGAAATTTCTCACTTTTGGTCGAATGTGGGCAACAATTTGCATGTTGACGCCCCCCATATGCATCCCGAGTCCTTCTTTTCTGCAAGTTTGTATTTGAGTGATACCCAAATGACAGCTGACCCCGATGAATGCGGAGGTTTAAAGATTTTGAGTCCATCTCCCATTTCACGGCTTAAAAACGTACCAGAACTTATTGAGCATTGGAATGCATATACCTCTGATAGCATGACAATATATCCTCAAGATAAAAAATTAGTCATTTTTCCGTCTTGGCTCATGCACTATGTGACACGCGATCGAACGGCGAAAAAAAGGTATTCGATTGCTTTTGACACGCGCGTTGTCCCCATTTAAGAGAAAATCAGCGGCTGACTTTATGATACAAAAAATCAACTCTGCATTGGCAGAGTTCTATAAAACAATTCGGGGCGATTTTCAGTCCGTCTGCTCGTTTCCAGCGCTGTCATCGGCCATTAATGGTCGCAACCACTCATACCACCGCAGCATCTTGCGCATATCACTGAGATAAACCCGGGCCTCATCATAGTCGGGAACCACGCGTGCGAATAATTCTCGAATTTCCTCTTCGTTGGCATGGTGCGGATCGATGGGATTGGGAGCGTAGCCATCAGCCCACATCTTCATGTAGGTCTCCGACAAGGAAGTTTCACCCGATTTGGTCAACAACATAATGTCACCCAGTGCTGCAACCCGTGTCGACGCCGAAAAAAACATGCGCTTTCCGGGCTCATTGAGCGATTCCATAAAATAGCCTGAGCGAGAGGTGGACAACACCCGATAAAGTCCGTGCTTGCCAGCTATATGTACAAGACTTTTCCAATTCACGTTCATGCCTGCAATAATAAGGGAACTATACGTCCCCAACAACCTAAGCCTGTTTATTCAGTAACTTTTCGAGACTTTTTTTACAGGCTTCCAACTCATCGACTTTTTCGTAAAATCTTTTCTGGTAAAAAATTCTTTTTTGTCGTTCAATAATGAGTTCCCCATAGGTCGAATCACCGTTTTGGGGCTCCAGAACTAAATTGGAAGTGTAATGAAGATCGTCTTTGCTCATCTTGTAGGTGTCTTTTGTAATGGGATAATCGAGAATCTCTTCTATTCGGAGCATCAGTTGAAGATCGCATTTGCCGCCTTTTAAGATGCGATCGAGGGTTGGCCTAGACACTTCAAGTCGACGCGCGAACTCGGCCTTACTCATCCCACGCTTCTCCCTAATTTGATCAATGAAATTACCTATTTTCATTTTACAGGTAAATTTCACCTAAAAAAACAGGGCTCAGCTTGGCATAAATGGCACGAAAATGTTACACAAATGTAAAAAACGAAGGGAAAATAGAGTTTGATCCACTACTCTAATAAGGGCGACCGTTGGCTCCGGACATGTATTGAAGAAAAGCGCGATGGGCTACGCGATGCCCACCAGGTGTGGGGTAATGACCGCTGAAATACCAATCGCCTCGGTGTGCCGGACAGGCCCTATGCAGATCGGCGAGGTCTTGGTAGATGACATCCACGGGTATGTCGAGACCAGCCGGCGTGATGAGTCGAGCGATTTCACCTTCGAGTTCCGCTCTGCTCAGGCCTTCATAAATGCGGGATACCTCGTTCACCGCAATCAACTCGGGGCGTGACAAACTCTCCTGGCACCGTTGTTGGATTTCTTCCAGTAATGTGGCTTGATTGCGTGCAAGGAGCAACGAAACGGCGGCCTGGAAGGCAATGAACTCGCCCAGTCGACTCATGTCGATGCCGTAGCAGTCGGGGTATCGAATCTGGGGGGCCGAGCTCACAATCACCATGCGTTTAGGCTGCAGTCGCGCGAGCGTTCGGATGATGCTCTGGCGCAGGGTGGTTCCCCGAACAATAGAATCATCCACCACCACCAAGGTGTCCACACCCGGTTGGATGATGCCCAAGGTGGTATCGTAGACATGGGCAACCAGATCGTCGCGTTGTTGTCCGTCGGTGATGAACGTACGTAGCTTAGCATCTTTAATCGCAACCTTTTCCATGCGAACGCGTCGGTTCACCCATTCCGAGCGTTCTTCCTCACTCGCTTCTGTACCCCGTTCACGCAACAGCCTAAGCGTATCGGCTTGTACATATCGGTTTAGCTCCTCCATCATCCCATAGAAAGCCACCTCGGCGGTATTGGGGATGTAGCTGAATACTGTATTCTTAAAGTCGTAATTGATGTGCTCCAAAATCCGAGGTACCAAAAAAGCCCCCAGTTTTTTGCGTTCAGCATAGATGTCGGGGTCATTACCCCTCGAGAAATAGATGCGTTCGAAACTACATGAGCGGCGCTCAACATCTTCTGAGGCGTGGATTCGATGCAGCGCAAAGGAGCCATCGGGGTCGATGATGAGGGCGTGACCGGGAGGCACTTCTTGTACGTCGCCTGGCTGTGCACCAAATGCCGTGAAGAGTGGTGGTCGTTCGGAAGCCACGGCCACGACCTCCTCATGAGCATAGAAATAAGCGGGACGAATACCCGCCGGGTCGCGCAGCACAAAAGAGGCGCCATGCCCCAACATGCCTGCCATGGCATAGCCACCGTCCCAATGCCGCGAAGCCTTGGTGAGCACTTTGGCCAAGTCGAGGGTCGACTCAATTTGCGACTGTACCCAGAGCGTATCGTCCGATTCAGCCGCGAATTGGCGCCCCAGTTCCTCGTGCTCCAAGTCTAAAAAATGCCCGATGTTTTCCATGACTGTCACCGTATCGGCCCGCTCCTTGGGGTGCTGCCCGAGCCCCACGAGTCGACCAAACAACTCAGGGGTATTGGTCATGTTGAAGTTACCCGCCACCACTAAATTCCGCGCACGCCAATTGCTTTGGCGCAGAAAAGGGTGGCAAGTTTCAATGCTGTTTTTGCCATGTGTGCCGTATCGGAGATGACCCAACAGCAATTCGCCGAAATAGGGAAGGCGCGATTTTAACGCCTCTAAATCATGCGGAAGCGCTGGATCCTGCCTCCTTACTTCATCAAGGTTCGCGTAGATTC
>CAIVQI010000207.1 GCA_903908015.1 uncultured Bacteroidota bacterium | reverse complement strand
GGCCCTCAACCGAAAGGCTACCCCAAACACCCACAGGGCGCTAATGCACAAAAACAACCTCTTCCGTGGGAACCCGGTGGCGCGGCCCCCACTCGCCCTTCTCTGTGCCCCTACCCACCGCCACGATCATATTGATTTCGGCACCCCGCGGCAGGTTCAGTACCTTTTTGACCCTTAGTTCGTCAAATCCCTCCATCGGACAAGTGTGAAAGCCCTCGGAGGCCATAGACAGCATAAACGTCTGCGCGGCCAAGGCACAAGATTTATGCGCCACAATGCGCAAGCCCGCCACCCCCGCAGTTCTGTAGAAGGGCTTTCTTAATCCCATAAAAAAGGAAATCAGCCGATGAATCAGGGCCATAAAACCCAATGGATCGTGTGCGTACAAAAACGGAATCAGTTTGCCGTAGTAGCGGAGCCCCGACTTCTGTAGGCCATTTGGCTCACCTTTGATGCCCTCCTTCACCCTTTCCAGGTTCCATGCTGCCCTTTTTCGCCACAGGTCGCGGCGCGTCACAAACACCAGCATTTCCTGAGCCGTTCGGGCCGCCTGCTGGTTGAGGCAAAGCGGTACGAACTTTTCCAAAGCCTCAGGTGAGTGAATCCAATGAAACTCCCAAAGTTGGAGATTGCTGCTGTTCGGTGACAACTGGGCCTGTCGAATGCCATTTTCAATCACCGATTCAGGAACGGGAATGTTTGGATCGAATGACCGATTTGACCGGCGAAATGCGACTATTTCCTGAAAAGCTGTCGCATTCTCGGTCCTCTTTTCGAGTTCTGCATTCGGGGTCATTCGGCTGGCCTCAAGCATACAAATCAGCGTTCATGACCTTTACCCAAGCCCGAACAAAGTCATGGACGAACTTTGTTTGATGATCGTCTTGCGCATACAATTCAGCATATGCCCGCAGTATAGAATTTGAGCCAAAGACCAAATCAACCCGGGTGGCCGACCAACGTACTTGACCCGACTTGCGCTCTACAACATGATATAGGTTGTCGGCGACTGGCTCCCAACGGTAGCGCATATCCGTCAGGTTGACGAAAAAATCATTGGTGAGCGAGCCCAAACGATCCGTGAACACGCCATGTCCAGTACCACCGTGGTTGGTTCCCAGCACGCGCATACCACCCAACAGCACAGTCATTTCGGGAGCAGTAAGGCCCATAAGCTGTGCACGATCAAGCATTAACTCTTCTGGAGCCGAAGCGTAATGCGCCTTCATCCAATTTCTAAATCCATCATGAAGCGGTTCCAAAACCGAAAACGACTCAGCATCTGTGCCCTCAGCTGTTGCATCACCGCGACCTGCAGTAAATGGAACCTCCACCTCAAATCCAGCTTGTCGCGCGGCTTGTTCAACTGCAGCGGAACCACCCAATACAATCAAATCGGCCATCGAAACAGGAAATCCACATGCAGATTGGATGCCTTGCAAGGTTGACAACACTTTAGTCAACCGGGCAGGTTCATTACCCACCCAATGTATTTGGGGCGCTAAACGGATTCGAGAACCATTGGCCCCACCCCTGTAGTCAGAGGATCGAAACGTTCGCGCACTGTCCCAGGCCGTGCTGATGAGCTCCGAAGCTGTTAGCCCTGAGTTCAGAAGCATTGTTTTTAGTTGCTGTATCTGACCGGCCAAAGGAATTCCCGGCGATGCCGGGATTGGATCCTGCCAGATCAAGTCCTCCATAGGGACATCCGGACCTAAATAACGGGTGCGTGGACCAAGGTCCCGGTGGGTGAGCTTAAACCAGGCTCGGGCAAACACTTCTTCAAAATAGGCTGGATCTTGATGGAAGCGTTCCGAAATTTTTCTGTATTCGGGATCCATCTTCATGGCCATATCCGCATCCGTCATAATAGGATTGCGGCGAACATGCGGGTTGTAAGCATCAACCGGCTTATCTTCCTCTTTCATGTCCACGGGTTCCCATTGCCAGGCACCGGCCGGGCTCTTCCTGAGTTCCCAATCGTGATTGAGAAGGAGATGAAAATAGGTTCTGTTCCACCGATCAGGGGTTGAAGTCCATGCCCCCTCTAGCCCACTCGTGATGGCATGTGCACCATGTCCTGTTCCAGAAGGATTGTGCCAACCCATGGCTTGTTCATGAATAGAACCTGCCTCTGGGTTGGGCCCCAGCGCCGAAGCATCACCATTGCCATGCGCTTTACCCACTGTGTGGCCACCTGCAGTCAGCGCCACCGTTTCTTCATCATTCATGGCCATGCGCGCAAAAGTGGTGCGCACATCCTGTGCTGTACGCAGGGGGTCAGGTTTGCCATCCACGCCTTCAGGATTCACATAAATCAAACCCATTTGAACGGCGGCCAAGGGGGTTTCAAGTGAATCGCTGTCGGCAGGGTTGGCATAGCGCGATTTGCCCAACCATTCACGCTCCCCACCCCAATACACATCCTTCTCTGGATGCCAAATGTCTTCTCGACCACCGCCAAACCCAAATAATTTGAAGCCCATAGACTCATACGCCATATTTCCAGCCAAAATCATGAGATCCGCCCAAGATATTTTGTTCCCATACTTTTTCTTGATGGGCCACAACAAGCGTCGTGCTTTATCGAGGTTGGTGTTGTCTGGCCAACTGTTGAGTGGAGCGAAACGCAAATTGCCCGTATTGCTACCACCACGACCGTCGGATGTGCGGTAGGTACCAGCTGCATGCCAAGCCATTCGAATCATCAGTCCACCATAATGCCCCCAGTCGGCTGGCCACCAATCCTGACTATCCGTCATCAATGCCTTAAGATCTGCTTTAAGTGCGGCGTAGTCTAAAGATTCGAATGCTTCGCGGTAATTAAAAGAGGGGTCATGGGGATTGGTCTTCACGTCATGCTGATGCAAAATATCGAGGTTGAGCGTTTTGGGCCACCATGCGGTAACCGAATGCTGTGCTTGCGTATTTGCTCCGTGCATGACCGGGCATTTTCCTGAAGATGTTGGGTTCATATAGTTATTGATTTATTTTATGGCTCACAAGTGATCGTCTCTAGCCCAGAAATTCGATTGGCTGAGGAAAACGAAATGAACAGAATACGTTTGAGCCTTCTACGGGATTCGAACCTGCGACCTACTCATTACGAATGAGTTGCTCTACCAGCTGAGCTAAGAAGGCGGAAAGGCACAAAGATACGATGAAGAGAATGAGTCTCAATCCTGGGAGGTCGATTTTCGCTCCCATCTTTGCCGCAACAATTCAACGCTGAGTGAAAAACAAAGTGCAAAATACAAGTATCCTTTGGGCAACTCGAAATGAAATCCTTCGAGGAGCAGCATAAAACCGATGAGCATGAGGAAGGACATGGCCAAAATCTGCATTCCTGGATTATCAGTCACAAATCGCTGAATGGGCTCGGCCAACCATGCCATAACGGCCATCGATAGTACAACCGCCGTAATCATCAGCCAAAGTTCATTGCTGAGTCCCACTGCCGTTAAAATGGAGTCTACCGAAAAAATAATATCGATGACGACAATTTGAGCCAGTATCCAGCTTCTGCGGTTGGTCTTTTTCGGAATGGCCGATTCCGAAGTTTCCTCTTTCATGTGGTTGGGGTCATTCACCTTTTTATGCAGCTCCAGGGTGCTTTTGGCCAATAAAAACAAACCGCCCAACATAAGAATCAGATCCCTGATGCTGATGGCCTTGTCATCTACTGAAAACAAAATTTGATTTAACCCCATCAAATAAGAAAGGCCCATCAACATCATAAGCCTAAAAGCCAAAGCGAGGGCCAATCCTGTTCTGCGTAATTTCTTGCCTGCATCGCCAGATACATGCCTGGTGAGTAAGGTAATAAAGATAATATTGTCGATACCCAAGACAATTTCCAAAAGTGTTAGGGTGGCTAAAGCCGCAATCCATTCCATATCAAAAAATTAAAACTTAGCGTTGACAATATCCTGTGAAGGTAAGGGTTTCCAATGCCTGCGAAAAAGTGTTGAAAGAAAAAAATAATGCAGCAAAGCAGCGGCCTCAAATCCGAGAATATAGTAGGGCCATTGACCGATGATCAACGGATTATCGACATGAGGTGGTTCTATCAGGTACATATAGTTGGCACCCAACCAGAGGTTGATTCCGAAAATGGGCAGAATCAGGAGATTGTTGTAGAGTAAAGCCCATAACCAATCTAAACGCTGAATACGCCATCCATGAGCCCAAATCATATAGTTTGGAACCAAGATAATTGAAGTATGATACAAGTAGTACTCAGCGATCAATAGTGGATGATTTCCCGCTGTCACCTGAGGCGTTAGCAGTGCTTGTAGTCCACCCACAATTCCCCAAAAAAACAAGGGAACGAACAACCGACGCTCCTTAAATAAAAGAACAGCAACCGACATCAGATTTGAAATGCCACACAGATGGAGCGGAAGATCATTATTCAGGCGCCACCAGCCTTTGTGGGCCAAAAAAAACTGGGTACCGAGCCATGAAAACAAAATCGAGATTCCCCAAATACGTTCCCAGAACCTTCTGTTGTCGGTCCGACCAAACTTTGCCCACCACCCTATGCATGCCGCATAAAGCAAGGAAAACAACAAACCCAACCACCATTCTTGAGTTCCGGTGGGAATGACATAATGAGGGTGCATCAGGAATGACTCATTTATTGCACCAATGAAGCTTTAAAGAATTCTCGATTTGTCTGCCCCATGACTTTGAATATCCTTTCGATCACGCCTGTCGCACACTTCATTGTATTTATCTGAATAATCATTCCTCAATGTACCCAGTACACGATCCCATAACAAAAAATAAAGCGAGTAGTTGCCTGTAAAAAATTGGTGATGCTGGTTGTGGTTGACCGATGTGTTGATCCAACGACCCCATGTGTTGTTGGCAAAACCTTTAGGGTATAATTCAAAACCAAGGTGACCATACACGTTGTAGGCAATCATCGCTAAAAAAAACAGAATGATGTGCGTGAAGTGGACAGGTATCGTAAACAAAAACAAAGGCAAAATCCCGAACTCAAGAAGGGCTTCAAACGGATGAAATGAATACGCAGCCCAAGGGGATGGATTCGTTGACTGATGATGAATCTTGTGCACATGCTTATACAGAAATGGCTGATGCATCAACCTGTGAATGAAGTAAAAGTAGGTATCGTGCACGAGAAAAAGAACTGGAAACAGCCCGAAATAATATAGCAAACCACGATCTGTGATATGCGGATACAAGGTGGTTAATGGCCGTATATCTGGGTGGTACATCAATAATGAAGCTCCAACCGCAAACATGGATATGGTCATCGCTGAATAAAATAACTCGCGCCGATATTCGGAATTTCTTGGAAACCGTTGTTGTATTTTCTTATAGGCCCACTGACGACGCTTCCAAACATAGAAGATCAAAAAAAGACTACCAGCAAACAACAAATAGCGTCCACCAATACGAAGGATGACATAAGGAAATACCGACCATTCCATGCACAAAAATAGAGATCCTGGCGTTTATGCCGACAGCAGCACCGAAAAAGTCAGATGCTTCTTATTTTTGCCCCCCATGCATTTTTTAGAATTTGAAAAACCCATACAGGAACTCCACGATGAGTTGCAACGGCTGAAGAGCATTCATGCCAAGGGCAAAACAGACCTTTCAACGGCCATTAAGGAGCTTGAGGATAAGTTTATTGCCGAAAGAAACACACTATACAGCCAACTTTCTGGCTGGCAGAGGGTTCAGGTTTCGCGGCATCCCGACAGGCCCTACACGCTTTTTTATGCTGAAAATACCTGCACAGATTTCCTGGAAATCCACGGAGACCGATCGTTTCGCGACGACAAGGCCATTGTAGGTGGATTTGCCCGTCTCGATGGCAAATCGGTCATGATGATTGGACACCAAAAAGGAATCAATACCAAAATGCGACAATATCGGAATTTTGGTATGGCCAATCCAGAGGGTTATCGAAAGGCGCTCAGGTTGATGAAAATGGCGGAAAAATTCGGGAAACCGATCATCACCTTCATCGACACCCCGGGTGCTTTCCCCGGTTTAGAAGCTGAAGAACGCGGGCAAGCAGAAGCGATTGCGAGGAACATACAAGAAATGATGCGCCTCAAAGTACCCATTATTTGCCTGATCGTGGGTGAAGGCGCTTCGGGAGGGGCCATCGGCATTGGTGTAGGCAATCGGGTGTATATGCTCGAAAATACCTGGTATTCGGTCATCTCGCCAGAATCGTGCAGCTCCATCCTTTGGCGCAGTTGGGATCATAAAGAACAGGCGGCTGAGGCCCTGCAATTGACAGCAGAAAAAATGCTCGGTCACGGACTGATCGATGGCATCATTCCAGAACCTGCAGGTGGTGCACACAACGATCCCAAGGCGATGGCCGACATCCTGCGCAAGCATCTCATTTCAGCACTGGCTGAGTTTGATGGCTGGTCTCCAGCTCAGCTGGTGGCCGACAGAATTGAAAAGTTTTCCTCGATGGGGGTTTTTCAAACAATCTGATTGGGAGCATTCAGTTTAAGATTGTCTTGGTTGAGATATTTCTGTTGAGGATTGTCTTGGTTGAGATATTTCTGTTGAGGATTGTCTTGGTTGAGATATTTCTGTTGAGGATTGTCTTGGTTGAGATATTTCTGTTGAGGATAGTCTTGGTTGAAATAATTCTGACCGAGACTGCAACCAAAAACAAGAAGCTAATAAGGACAAGAGAAACGTACAGAATCGGGCAGTTGGCATGCAATGCGATCGCCAGTATCGGGATTCCAGATGTAGCCCAATGTGCCCTTCCATCCGATTAACCTGCCGAAACGACCATCGAAGGATAGGTTGTCTACCGCTTCTGGAAAGCGTTGTTGCCAAAGGCCGTTTTGGACATTCAAGGAGGGTTGAAAATTCCAGATTCCCGAGCTTCCTGCCAGCCAATATCCCTCATGACCCGCAACGATGGCTTTAAATTGATGATCAATGTTATTTGGGGATTCCTCTTGCAGTTGTTGGGTTGATAAATGATAGCGCCACAGCCTCCCCCATCCGGAATTCTGATGCTCAATCAGCATTACCCAGGCATCGCTGGCAATCCTTGCAGCGCCCAGAATGTTCCCGCCAACATTAAATTCCCTAAGAAGACCTTGGAAATCGGCATGATAAATTCTTACCCGACGAATGCTGGACGGAGGGCGGGCACGAAGTTCCACCAATATATGTTCTTGTTCCCTGTTTGTGAATACAGGAACAAAGTCGAAAGGAACAGCAAACTGCCCACCCAATGCCCCTGAACTTGAAAACCGGAGAACATCTCCTAGTCCACGCGAAGCATAAAAACCTTGGTCACCGTTGCTCAAAAAAGTATAGGGCGATTGTCCGGGGTCAGCTAAAGTGTTGTATACTGAATGGAACATGAGTGAATCCAGATGATAACTCCAGAGAACCCATGATGTATGCCCCCTCAACCATACCTTGCGTGCACTGGAAACAGCAGCCCCTTGAGCAAGGTCCAAAACCAAATGTGATTCACGTGGTGCTATGATCCCTTGTGCATCGCACCGATAGACGTTGGTGGACAATCCTGATTGAGTAAACCAAACCACACCTCTAAATGATTGTGGAACTGCCCGGAGTTGAAGAGGGATGAACAGTGATCCAGTCTCATGGCCGGATATAGCCTGAATAACCAACTGAAATTGACCTGAAGGCAGCATTGAGTCGACCAATAACACAGACCACTCTAAAATTGTATCTCGATTCGAAAGCCACCGGACAATCGGTGGTTGTAGTGCCACCCCATCTGCCTTCTGAACCCGAAGAATGGCCCGTTCGATGGGTTGATCAGAACGAATTCTTACCCGCAGCAACACGGAATCGGGAATCTGTACATCAAAACTTGT
>CAIVQI010000206.1 GCA_903908015.1 uncultured Bacteroidota bacterium | reverse complement strand
TATCCGGCTGAAGATTCTACTTCTTTGCGGTTGGGAATGCTTCTGCGGAATGCGTATAGCCCTAAGCCATTATCAACATTTGTGTAGGTTGGCCGCACATCCACCAGGCTGGAACTGGGGCGGTTAATTTGCAGGAAATTGTTGAGGTACTGGTCAGCGAAATCGAAAATAAACAAGGTTCCACGCAATCGCCGGTTCACGCTATCCGTCGCAGGAATGGCCGAGTTCATAAAAGCAAATAAGTTGTTGCCCCGTAGAAAGAGGGGGGTAACCACAGCAGGGTTGTCGACCTGTTGACCAGGGTAGGCCACCCAGTCGACATACTTCAAGGCCAAGCCTGGGGTATCGCCTGGGGAAACAGTGAATCTGTTCCATTCGTCATAAAACACCCGGAGGGTGAGATCAAAGGTTTTGGCGTTGAGGGGAATGCGTGGCTTGACCTGAGAGGGTGCGGCACTCCAGTTGATTCCATTATAGTTCGGTGGAAGGGGCGTATTGGGTGGGAGCGCAAAGCTGACCACCCCCTCGCTCCCAAATCCTCCGATGGGACCACCATACAGCGCGTTTACATCGTAGGGCTCCCTGGGAGCCGTCACCACAACGCCTCCTGGGGTCGTGATCTGTAGGGTATAGGTAAAACTTGAGTCAAGAAATCCAGGTGAACGAAAACGATAGAGCAACATATCAGGGTGGGCAAACAAACCGGGTTCCATCAAGGCCGTATCGACCGATTCGCACAAATAGGTTTCCACCGTTTGGTTGTTTCGCTGCTTGAGCACCCGAACAGTCAGGTTTTTGTAGTAGATAGAGTCTT
Organism: uncultured Bacteroidota bacterium; assembly: GCA_903908015.1. Lineage (GTDB taxonomy): Bacteria > Bacteroidota > Bacteroidia > UBA7662 > UBA7662 > F1-60-MAGs140. The sequence goes on along the minus strand of CAIVQI010000206.1, from coordinate 1,252 downwards.
GAATAGAGGCAATCACAAAGGCATCGCGCTCCTTATCGAGAAAGGCTTTGTGGATTCGGATGTAGTGTTCTTGCTCGTCGGTCCGCAGCAGTGCCATCACAAAAGTGGTCTCCTTCCAATCTGCGGTCACATCGATTTCTGTTGCGCAGGAGGGCAAAAGACGCTGAAGGATCAGTAAAGAGAGCAAAACAATGATCAGTCGGTATCGCTTGGATGTAAAAGTAGGGGTTGGGGCCACTGCGGTTGGGGGTTACAAAAATATATGGACTGCTTACCAAAACGCAAAAATAGAAATATGCTGCCCACTTGAGAGCAGGTATATGGTAATTCGAAAAATAAAGCGGATTTTGCGCAGGTTTTGGTGGCCTCAAAGCCTCATTCCTTTTCGTATTCTTACCCATAAGTCCACGTTATGTCCGTTGCTGCCTCAGAATTTCGTAAGGTTACCACCCACTCCCTGCGTGAAATGAAGGAGCGTGGGGAGAAAATCAGCATGCTCACCGCCTACGACTATTCGTTCGCGCGCATGCTCGACGCAGCCGGAATCGATGTGCTGCTTGTGGGCGATTCAGCGTCGAATGTGATGGCCGGACACCAAACCACCCTGCCCATCACCCTGGATCAGATGATTTATCACGCCGGTTCCGTGGTACGCGGCGTGGAACGCGCCCTCATCGTGGTGGATTTACCTTTTGGTTCATACCAGGGCAATTCTAAAGAGGCCCTACAGAGCACCATCAGAATCATGAAGGAGTCTGGTGCCCATGCCGTAAAACTCGAAGGTGGCTCTGAGGTGTTGGAATCGATCGAACGCATTCTCACTGCGGGGGTTCCGGTGATGGGTCACCTCGGTCTCACCCCGCAATCGATTTATAAATTTGGCACCTACAGTGTGCGCGCCCGGGAGGAGGAAGAGGCGGAGCGACTCAAACGCGACGCACATGCCCTTCAGGAAGCGGGATGCTTTGCCATCGTACTCGAAAAAATCCCCGCTCCCCTGGCCCGTGAAGTCGCTACAGCGCTGTCGATACCCGTCATCGGCATCGGTGCTGGTAGTGGGGTAGACGGACAGGTACTGGTGGTGCATGATATGCTGGGTATTACCCACGAGTTTCACCCTCGATTTCTGCGGCGCTACCTCAACCTCTACGAGGAGATCGGTGGGGCGGTACGCCATTACGTTGCGGATGTAAAATCTGGTGATTTTCCAGGACCCAGCGAACAATATAACTCATAGACCCAGAAGCAATGC
>CAIVQI010000205.1 GCA_903908015.1 uncultured Bacteroidota bacterium | reverse complement strand
TAGATGCTCGCCACTACGCTGAAGTAAGGATTCTTCTGAGATTCCTCCAATTCGACCTAAATTTCTGATGAGAATGCGGTTCATCATCTAATCACCTGAATGAATCGGACCGAAAAGTACGCTCCTACCCATTTCTACTGACCTTGTGCGAGGGAATAACCTACTTGTCCATCGAACAAATAAAGATTTTCACTTTTGATGCAGTCAAGTCCGGCGGCATTTAGTGCCTCCATTTGAGATAAAACCTGACCGAATTCAATGGTGGAACCCTTTTCTGTCGCTTCGAACCTACACCGCCAATGGTCTGTACAAAATGTATCGGCAAAACCATTCGGATACACCTTCACTCCGCGGTTCGACATCACCACCAATTTTAATCCATCAATGGTTAATTGATCTAAAAGTGCGCCTAAATCATTGGGTTTGATGTTGGGGTAGTCCAGAAATATATCGACCCCGGTCAGCGTTTTGGTTTCAGAGGACATTCTAAGGTTCCAGCTCGATGGCTGTATGGGCTTTATCTGCTGGGCGTAGGAAATGGCCTCCCTTTGTGCGGGAAGAGAACCCAAGCGTTCGATGACAGCATCTGCGAATCCTTGCGTTCCAACACGAACTTGGCTCATGCCTGACTTAAATATGTCGCCCGTATGTATACCATCCTCGAGGGTCTTCAACCAGGCATTATGTAGCGCGGCTGCAGGCTCAGGAAGGTTGAGGTGTACCAGCATCATGATCGCGGATAAGAGTAAACCTGAAGGATTGGCGAGGTCTTTACCCGCCAAATCAGGGGCAGAACCGTGAATGGCCTCAAACATGGCACATTTATCGCCCACATTCGCACTGCCACCGATACCCACTGATCCACTCAGCTGGGCCGCTACATCCGAAATGATGTCGCCATATAAATTTTGGGTGACGATGACGTCGAACATTTCTGGGCAATCCGCAAGGCGGGCGGTTCCGATGTCGATGATCATGCTGTCCGCCTCAATGTCGGGAAATTCAGCCGCAATGCGGTCAAAAACCCGGTGAAATAGACCGTCTGTGACCTTCATGATGTTGTCCTTGATCAGGCAGGTTACCTTTTTGCGGCCGTTGTTTCGGGCATATTCGAAGGCATAACGAACAATTTTCTCAGACCCTGGTTCAGACACCAACTTCAAGGTCTGATAGACTTGTCTGGTTTGTCGGTATTCGATTCCTGCATAAAGATCTTCTTCATTTTCTCTGATAATCACCACATCCATCTTGGGGAAACGGGTGAAGACAAAGGGGGAATAGGATATGCATGGCCGAATATTGGCGAACAAACCCAATGTTTTTCGGGCTGTAACATTCAGCGATTTATAGCCGCCACCAAATGGCGTAGTAATGGGTCCCTTGAGGAATACCTTTGTTCGAAAAAGGGATTCCCAGGCTTCTGACCCAATTCCCGAAGTGTTTCCAGATAAATACAATTTCTCACCAATTTCAATGGTTTCGATGTCTAATGGTGCACCCGATGCTTCGAGCATTCTCAAGGTGGCGCGCATAATTTCAGGACCAATGCCATCGCCGTGGGCTACGGTGATGGGGATCGGAAGGTGTTCGTTTTTCATGCCTGCAAAAATAATCCATGCCAGGCATGGGCGGGACAAACAGCAGGATTTTTCCTTGTATGCGAACAAAATTAGGCGTTTATCCGTTTTGCGGCTGAATAAAATCTGAACCAAATGAAAAAGACATTTTTGATCGGCGCAATCTTGGCT
>CAIVQI010000204.1 GCA_903908015.1 uncultured Bacteroidota bacterium | reverse complement strand
CCGATCTGCAGTTCTCCCGTACCTGAAGAAATCACCAGAAAAATTCAGGTCTGCTGGGCGTGTCGACCGAGTACTCGTTTTACTCATCGTTGAGCGGCTTAGCACTGGATGCCCCAGCTAACGCCCGCCAAAGAGGTTTCTTTATGCCAACCCCTCAAGACTACACCCGCTATAGCTCCAGCACCAATGCACCTACTTGCAAAGTTGACCAATTTAGTTTGGCGAGCTGGCCGCCTCGACTACCTCCCGGAAAACCATACTTTCCTCCACCCATTACCCCTTAACGATTGATCCGTGCTTAATTGATTGTGTTAAGAAAATCGGTTTATTTCAGCTTGCAAATGATAACAATAGTGAATGCGCGATTAACAACAAAAATATAAGATCTTTGGGATTGTATTCATTTATCCCTGGATCTGTTGGCGTAGTGGTGGGTTTTTGTATCGATTGGATGTTGTTGGTTGGGATAATAATAATAGAACCCGGCTGAATTTTTAATTACTCCATGAATTGACAAATCAGCCAGTAGCGAGTCTCTGAATACCATATATCTGCCTGTAATAATTACCTTTCTCTCCAAAGAGCTCGTTTCATATAGGCAACACTATTTCAGGTCGTATTGTCGCTCGGCCCAACGGGTATTTGATTGGTTCGGATGCGTCGCTGCCAAGAATAGAAATTACCCACTTGCTGGGTCGAAGTGGGCTTTTACACACCAACCCCACAAATTCCGATGTTCCTGTTGTTCTTCCGAGGTCTCGCCCTTCTTGGCGAGCTCCTCTTGAGCATAGTCCTTGGTCCGTGCTTGGTTGCCGGCAAAGCGACTTGAATCTGGAGTCTCTGGGATAGGGCACAGTGGGGTTCTTAGACGGACCCCGTATTTAAAATTCCTTAGGTTAAAGCAAAATGAAGTTTCCGCAAAATAGCATTCTAGTGCTCGGTTTTCATACCCGAGAAAAAACCAAGCCGGGGGCTGGTGTGAGGAATTCTGGATTCCGACTCTAGCAAACCTGCCGACTCCTTCGCGCCCTCTTCCTTCCCGTTCTGCAATCAAACCTGCTTCCCCTCATGAAACGGATCTTTCCTCCCGGGACGTTCAACTGCCTCTTTTTCTCCTGTGCCATTGGGTTGTTTTTGCTCCCCCCGTGCCGTGCCCAAAGTGAGCATTATATCCGTGAACGTGGGCCACACCATCAGGTGGTTGAATCTGTGGTGTCATGGGTGGACGAACTGGGGAATACCCTGACCGAGACCAACTCCTACGTGCAGCTTGAGACTGGTTTAAACTATTGGAATGAGTCGGGGCAGTGGGAGGAAAGCCGTGCCGAGTTCGAGCTGATTCCAGGTGCAGCCATTGCCTGGAAGGGACAGCACAAGGTGAGTCTTGCGGCCAACCTTAACATGGCAGGCGCAGTACAGATGCGTCTGCCAGACGGAGGTCTGATGTCGAGTCATGTTTACGGGTTGGCCTACTTCGACATGAAATCCGGGCAGTCGGTCCTGGTGGCTGAAGTTAAGGATAGTCAGGGGCTCTTGGTGTCACCGAATGAGCTGGTCTATCCAGATGCGTTCAATGGGGTGGGAGCGGATGTTCGTTACACCTACACCCGAGCGGGCTTTGAGCAGGACATCATCCTTCGGGAAACCCCACCGGATCCAGCGGCCTACGGTCTGAACCCGGAGACAACCCGTTTGGAGGTTTGGACTGAATTCGAACAGGCCCCTGAGCCAGTGCGGCGTCAGCGCCGAGGTGAAGGTCGGGCTGTTGAACATTCAGTGGATGAGGAATTGGACTTTGGCCTCGCCAAGATCGGAAGTGGCCGCACGTTTCGCCTGGGACGGGAAAACGAGTCGCTAACGTTGGTGGTCAAGCACTGGATGGTGGATCCCGGTGGGCGACGCTTCTTGGTGGAGTCTGTTGATTTGTCAGCCGTTGCTGGCGGCCTGGATGAACTT
>CAIVQI010000203.1 GCA_903908015.1 uncultured Bacteroidota bacterium | reverse complement strand
TCGAACCAGCGACCTACTGATTACAAATCAGTTGCTCTACCAGCTGAGCTAAGGAGGCAAATGCTCAAAGAACGCATCCCAACTAACAAGGAGTTAACCTCCCCGAAAAGGGAGGGCAAATTTAAGAAAAAGAAATGAAAAAAGAAAGAGCTTCGAAAAGAAAAAATCAGGATTTCAGTTTCTCCAACTGTCGGCGCACCGATTCAGCGCAAAGATCGGTCGCTTCTTCAAAACTCTTCGACTGTTGAGAGGCGAATAAGACGTGCCCGGGAAGATGCAATTTCAGCTCGACCAGTTTATTGGCCGCATCGGAGGCCGGTCCAATTCTCAAAAAAATGTCTGCACTTTGTATCGCGTGATTGAAGGTTTGGAGCTTCTCGATTTTTTGCCGGATAAACTGAAGCAGCTTTTTGTCGGCGTCGAAGTGAATAGACTGAATGTCAATTTGCATTTTAATTTGATTTAGTTCTTTCCAGAGTGGGGATGAGCAGCCCGATAAACCTCCTTAAGCTTCTCAATTGACCGGTGGGTGTAGACTTGGGTGGCGGCCAGACTTGTGTGACCGAGCAGCTCCTTAACATCTTGCAAACCGGCCCCTTGATCGAGCAGGTGTGTCGCATAGGTATGGCGCAAGACATGCGGACTCCGCCTGGGTAGGCCCTCGACTTGTACGAGTACCTTGCGAATATATCTATATATATATGATTCTGTGATGGGCATTCCTCGATCCTGAACGAAAAGAGCTCCCACCTCAGTATCCTGCAGAAAGTTTTTTCTTTGGGCGATATATTCTGCCAATTCATCACAGACTAAATCAGGTATCGGAATGAGCCGAACCCTGTTGCGCTTACCCAAAACGCGAACATGACGCGCTGTGAGGTCAACATCATTGATTCCAAGGTTTAGGAGTTCGGAACGCCTCATCCCTGTTCCATACAATAGCGAAAGAATAAGATAATCGCGCAATGCCCCAAAGGACGATTTTGCTGCCAATGCACCCACTTCGAATAGCCGCTGAAGTTCGGGAAGTGGCACCATAGGGGGCAAGGGCTTTGCTGACCTGGGCCTTTTGATTCTCGAGGCTGGATTGTCCACTCGCCAAGCGAGCCGACGAAGGAAACTGAAATAGGATTTTAAGGTTGAGATTCGGCGATTGACACTTGCCGCCGATTGCCGTGATTGAAGGAGTGATACCACCCAAGCCCTGAGCTCCGGGTATTGCGCATCGCAAAGTGGTGTATGGATTCCGCAAATTTCTTGGCGAAAAGACTGCACCAAGTTCAGATCTGTGGCGTACGCCCGTAATGTGTGTGGAGAAGCACGCTTGTCAAACTTTTGATACTTCAAAAATTCTTGAACCCAATCCATGTGAAAAGCCGATTAAGGCATTTGCGAAATTAAGGATTTGTGAATAATCACCACCCTTAATGAATCCTTTGGATCAATCTATTTTTGAAGGGGAAAGCTTGTAAAACTAGCGGACGACTAAATCAGGCCGTTTTGGATCATTTGCTGCTTGTATACCGCGCGCAAACGTTGCTGACGAAGCTCAATGGAAGGTTTTTCGAAGGCTTGACGGGCGCGTAATTCACGCATCATTCCCATTTTCTCAAACTTCTTTTTGAACCGTTTGAGGGCCTTGTCGACCGTTTCATTGTCTTTGATGTCAATTTTAATCATGCAGAATTTTCTTAAGAGCCGCAAAGGTATGCAAAACAATCAAGACTTCAAAATTTGACGGGCGATTACCAATTTTTGGATTTCACTTGTGCCCTCTCCAATGGTACACAATTTTGAATCGCGATAGAACTTTTCGACAGGAAAATCCTTGGTGTAGCCGTATCCCCCAAAAATCTGTATCGCTTCAGTAGAAGCCCGAACAGCCACTTCTGACGCATAGTATTTGGCCATGGCCGACTCCCGGGTCATCGGCCTATGCTCATTTTTGAGCCAGGCCGCCTGAAGAGTCAGCAGTTCAGCCGCCTCCAATTCAGTGGCCATATCAGCCAATTTAAAGGCTATTCCCTGAAATTCACGAATGGATTTTCCGAACTGCTTGCGCTCATCTGCATACTGAATGGATGCATCCAAGGCCCCTCGGGCGATTCCCAATGAAAGCGCAGCGATGCTAATTCGACCGCCATCGAGCACTTTCATGGCCTGAATGAATCCCTCGCCAACCTGTCCCAAAATTTGACTTTTGTGAACCCTGCATTCATGAAACAACAACTCAGTGGTTTCTGATGCGCGCATTCCCAATTTGTTTTCCTTACGTCCACTACTGAATCCGGGATGCCCCTTTTCAATCACGAATGCAGTCATGCCATGAGAATCGAGGAGCTCACCAGTCCGTACCATGACAACGGCTACATCACCCGATTTTCCATGCGTTATCCAACACTTCGCGCCATTAATGATCCAATCATCGCCTTCCTGCCGGCCTACAGTCATCATTCTCATGGCATCAGAACCGGTATTGGGCTCAGTCAGACCCCATGCGCCGATCCATTCAGCCGTGGCTAGCTTGGGCAACCATCGTTGTTTTTGCTCTTCACTACCAAACTGAAGAATGTGACCTGTGCACAAGGAATTGTGTGCGGCCATCGACAAGCCGATAGAGCCATCGACCCTGGCCAACTCACGAATGGCTGTGACGTACTCCAAATACCCAAATCCACTTCCTCCATAAGTTTCAGGCACCAAAACACCCATGAGCCCCATTTTACCGAGCTCTTTGAAAACCTGTACCGGAAACTCCTGCGATTCATCCCACTCCATCATATGGGGCTTAATGTGACGGGCGGCAAATGTCTGTACCATCTCTGCAATCATTCGCTGATTTTCAGTGGTTGAGAAATTTATTCCATGTGCGCTTGAGACCATAACTTCCTGGGGTTTCTTGAGCCGCAAAAATACGTCAAACCAAGCCAAAAACATCAAGGAAACAAATATATCCTATTCAGTCCAAAGCCCTCAAGGTGTTAGGTAGGGCAATAAGCGACTTAATTTTTCAGTGTCTACGCCGTACAATTTGACCTTCAAAAGGGAGTCAGGCGGGGGTAGTGACCCGTGCCTCTCACGAAATGAGATGAGCCTACGAGCCAGTGTTCGCCCCCCATAGGGATGATGAGATAATTCGGCCTCGCTGCATTGGTTCAATGAAATCCGACGGATATTCGAGGGATTGCCCAGGGTCACGAATGGCAAGATAGCCTCATACCGAGCGCTGTCCATTCCATAAATTTCAAGCAATTGCGATGTATGTAAGTATCCGCCCAATCGATTCCGGTATTCGATGATGCGCCGTGCAGTCGCTGGACCCACGCCGGGTATGGCATCCCAATCGGCCGAATCGGAGCGATTGAGGTCTTGAACAGCCCAAACACGGGCGGTTTTCTCGGTAAAGGCACGACGCGTACTGTCACCCCTCAGGATTTGATCGCTAAAATGGGCCTTCTCATATACCCTTTCGAGCCCTTGGCCTTGGCTTGGTTTTATATTTAGGTAGGGGGCCAAGCGATCTTTCTCGTCGTCTCGCAACACCCTCAGGGCGTCCCAATCAGCCAAACTCCGAACTTCTCCTCCCCGATCACGATATCGCTGCAAGGAGGCTGCCGTTTTGGGCGACAATCCCATACCCACAAATTGGGCTGAATCCGTTTCCTCAAATATGAATGGCTTCAAACCTAATGATGGCCCTGAGTTGGCTATATAATCGCTTCCACCATCCGTTTGAGCTCGATTGATTTCATTTTGAGTCCAAGCAACCACTGAAACAGGCGGTTTAGGTGGATATTGATATTCATAGAATCGAAAAACCAGGTGACCCGACATCAACACCATAAGCACGGCGACTCCATAGCGCTCAGAACGACTCAACTCCCAGAATCGTCGCCAGCCGTCACGTTCGTCGCCCCCCACCATAAGAATGAATAATATGTGCTAATCCTCCAACAGATCAGTCAGCCTTGCGTTTGTTGGCCTCCAAAACTTGCCAAAAAAAATATATTGTGATTAATGTCACAGAAATTTTAACAAACATCATCATCCAAAATGCGGCGTTACTCATGGTTTTGAATTATTGGTTGGTGGGGCGGAGTTCTTCATCTTCAGCATCTGATACCTCAGTAAAACCCAAACGTTCTCTGCGCACAGTGGCTCGGTATACCTGCCAGGCAACAAAGCCAAATAAGGCCAACAGGCCGATGCGAGCCATATCGATGTAAAAAACCCGATTCGTGAAGGCTCCATGCGCAATAG